>NZ_JAWQDE010000007.1:0-188000 GCF_036318045.1 Clostridium sp. CM74B_53
TCGCCATAGATTACTTGTATTATAGCATAGATTCCGCTTTTCTTCTTAAAAATCACTAGATTATAAGCAACTTTTAAAAGAGCGGTGGAATTTACTTTTTCACTGGAATTTACTTTTTCAAGTCAGCCGCAGGATCATACTGCGGTATTTCACATTCCTGCACACGGGCGGGAATTTTCCGGCCGGAAAATTCCGCATGATACCGTCGCATTGGTTCCCGACATGCCGGTCCGGAATGCAGGGCATCGGCAGAAACATGTTGCAGCACACGGGCATGGGACGCTCGTGTACTGCAACGGTTTCGCGTTCCCTCTTAGTCTGCCCGGGTTGTCTCCCGCGCGCTGCTCTCCGCTCCCGCCGCGGTGGTCCCCGACATGCCGGTCACATCGTCCGTCAGGTTATTGATGCCGTCTCCCACATCATCTACCATGTCCCTCAGGACTCCTCCGCTCTCGCCGGCCGTCTGGGACGGGGCGTTCGTACTCTGGTTCGTTCCATCGGTCCGGCTCTCCATGGTCGTTCCCGCTCCGGCGCTTCCCGTATCCGGAGCCGTGGTCATATTATTTCCGTTCTTTCTTCCGCATGCTGTCATGACGGTCACGGTCATCACAAGAAGCACACATACTCTGATCCATCTGATTTTTCCCATAAAAAACAATCTCCTTTCTACGGCTATTATGTGCCATAGAAAGGAGAAGTATTTTGGAAAAAAATGGATATCAACCGATCACGTCGGACATATCATAAAGTCCTGCCGGTTTTCCTGCGAGGAATTTCGCAGCCTCCACAGCGCCCTTTGCGAAGATCTCGCGGGAGTAAGCGGTGTGTGTGAAGGTGATGACTTCATCGCGGCCTGCGAACATGATATCATGCTCGCCGACGATGGTGCCGCCGCGCATAGCCTGGATCCCGATCTCCTTCGGATCTCTTGCGACACGCTCGGAGGAACGGTCATATTTATAGTGGTAGGTATTGTCAAGACTCTCATTGATAGCGTCTGCAAGAGCGATGGCTGTTCCGCTCGGCGCGTCGATCTTACGGTTGTGGTGCTTCTCCAGGATCTCGATATCAAATCCTGCTGCCGCAAGGACCGGGGCAACCTCTTTTAATGTCTTCATGAGAAGATTGATCCCGATGGACATATTTGCAGAGCGAAGGACTGCGTCCACTTTGCTCGCCTCTTTTACATGGTTTAACTGATCCTCAGAAAGTCCTGTGGTACATAAAACGACCGGAACCTTCTTCTCCTCACAGTAATCCAGGAGTCCGTCAACCGCTTTCGCTGTGGAGAAGTCGATGATGACATCGGCCTCCGGGCACTCAGCGAGAGATTTGAATACCGGATATCCTGCGTAAGTTTCTGTGTTCATATCCACGCCTGCGACGATCTCGATCGCGTCATCCTTTGAGATAATATCCGTGATCACATGTCCCATCACACCGTGGCATCCATTCATAATTGCTCTGATCATTGTTTTCTCCTCATCTGAAACCGACCGGCAGTGCGCCGCCATGCTGCAGCTCCGCCGCGGCTTTTTTCCTATCGTTTCCTACAGGATACCGAAATCCTGCATTGCCTTCTTTAATACTTCCTGGTGCTGCGGCTCCATCACTGTAAGCGGAAGTCTCGGCTCGCCGACATTCTTACCCATTAAGTTTAACGCTGCCTTTACCGGGATCGGGTTTACCTCAGAGAACAGAGCTTCGATCAGCGGAAGAGCCTTTAACTGGATTCGTCTGCTGGCTTCCACATTGCCTTTGAAGAATTCTGCACACATATCGTGGGTCTGCTTCGGAGCAACGTTGGAGAGAACGGAGATCACGCCCTTTGCGCCGAGTGCCAGCATCGGAACAACCTGGTCATCATTTCCGGAATATACATCCACATATCCGCCGGAGAGCTGGAGGATCTTCGCAACTGCGGAGAAGTTTCCGCTCGCTTCCTTGACTCCGACGATATTCTCGACATTCTTGCAGAGATCAACGATGGTCTCCGGAGCGATGTTGACGCCGGTACGGCTCGGTACGTTATAGAGGATCGCCGGGATCTTGATGGAGTTTGCGATCTTTGTGAAATGTGCCTTTAAGCCATTCTGTGTCGCTTTATTGTAGTACGGGGAGACTAACAGGACACCGTCCGCACCAGCTTCCTCAGCCTCAACGGAAAGTTCAACCGCTGTCTGCGTACAATTGGATCCTGTTCCGGCAACGACCGGAATCCTTCCGTTTACGACTTCGCATACGAAACGGATCACCTGGATGTGCTCCTCCTCGGATGTTGTCGCGGACTCGCCTGTGGTTCCCATCGCTACGATACAATCAGTTCCACCTGCGATCTGTTCCTCGATCAGGCTTTCCAGTACCTCATAATTTACTGATCCATTTTCCTTAAATGGCGTTACAAGTGCTACGCCGGCTCCTTCAAAAATAGCCATACTGCGTCCTCCTCTTTATTATGTAAAATATCATGTCAAAAGAAAAGGAGCTGAGATCAAATAAGATGTCAGCTCCCGAATCTTCCAGATTAAGCAGCCCTCCATCTTTTTCTAAAGATGACAGTCATACGATTCTTCACCGCATGCCCAGAAACGGGAACCCTAGGGACTTATTTTCCTGTCTCTTCGGCGCCCTCCCCTTTTCTCCGGCAGCCATTTCCCTCTATCTGCCGGTCTACTCATGTCAGGCGCGACCTCTACTTATCATTTATGGTATCATCATTCCTGATGATTGTCAATGTCTATGTTTTCTGCCTGTGAAATCCGTGAATTCTTTCCTGTGGAAACTACAGAAATTTCATCCACATACTTCTCGATTCCCTCCGGACACACACGCCCGGTCATGACCAGATCGGTCTCCTCATCTCTTGCCTCAAGGAAACTCTGGAATTCTTCGGCTGAGATGATCCCCTGGTCCACGATCCCAAGGATCTCATCCAGGATCAGAACGTCACACTCCCCCGTTGTCATTACCTTTTTCGCGAAATTGAAGCCGTTTCGCAGATTCATCAGTTCCTCGTGCTTCTGCTCCTCCGGAAGGTCCTCAAACCGTTCCTTTGAATGTTCGAAGCAGAAAAATTTCAGATCCGGCTCCAGACGTTTTAAAACGTCCGCCGCTTCCTCTCCGATCATTCCTTTCAGGAACTGTACCATAATGACCCTTTTTCCGCGGAAAACTCCCATCATTGCGTATCCAAGCGCCGATGCGGACTTTCCGTTACCCGCTCCGCAGATCACACGGACTCTGCCACTTGCCATGATCATTCCCTCTCTTTGTGTATACCATTCGCTGAAGCTTTTCAGGGCTTCTGCTATGCTATATTATCACACCTTACTTCCGTTTGCAAGAGATTTGCCTGTATGCCGGCGGGATCCGGACGGCAGTATGCTGCAGTACACGGACACTCCATACCCGTGCACTGCAGCAGGATCTTCTACACTTCTGCGTGTTCCGCGCATTCCAGTTTGCTCACGGATACCTCGTACGCCACGCGTTTCTCGCACTCTGTCTCACTGACTTTTTTTGTGTACTCCCTGCTCTGGACACGCCCCCAGATCAGGATCCTTGTTCCGACGCCGAATCCGGATGCATATCTCGCGTTCCTGCCCCAGGCGATGCACGGGATATAGTCAGATTTTCCGTACGGCCGGTTCACTGCCACGAGAAGATCTGCGATCTCTCTTCCGAGCGGGGTCTTCCGGTAGACCGGCTCCTTGCATATGTACCCGTCCAGGAAGATCTGGTTCGTCTTCGTATAATCCGTGAACTCCTCCATGAAACGGACTTCTCTGACAAACACAGACAGGACCAGACGGTTTTTCGTCCCCTCATGGCGGTTGTAGGAGCGGAACTGTCCGGAAGCTTCCATTGTACAGCCCCGGTAATCTTTCGTCACATCGATCAGACGTTCTGATATCATAAGCGGGATCGTGTCCGCCTGCTCACTCAAACGATTTACGAGAAGATCCACCAGATAGAATCCTTCCCCGAACACTGCATGACTGAATGTGAATCCTGAAACGATCGTTCCGATTACGGTTACTTTATTGTTCTCCATTCCTTTTTCTGTCATAGTATTTTCTCCTTTTTGATTGTTTTTTCCGCTATACAGCTTTTACCGTATATTTGTATGTAATCAGAACGTATTTCAGAACCGTTTTGTGTCCGTTTTTTCCCTGTTTTTGTCGACAATACTCCTTTTGTTTTTCCAGTTTCTGACAGGAACCCCCATTTTTACCATATGCAGGCAGAATTATTACTTTTCGCGGATAAGAATTTTCCGAGCTGAAAATCCCGGACAATGCAGTTACGACAGCAGATTTTCCCTGGAACTCTTCACGGGACCTCTTCATTTTTGCCTGTACTTGTTATTTTTTTCTGTTCATGTTAATATTTTATAAAGATCGTCGTAACTGTTCAGTACCCTCACCGTTACGGGCAAAAATCCATTCCGGATCGGCTCCGCCGATGGGATTTCTGCCTTCCACTCTATGAATATATGAAAGGACAACAGCCCTGGGATCCCTGGGCTGTTGTGAAAAGGAAAAGACTTTTATGATCCACCTGCTTCTCTTCGGACGACAGGTCTATTTGAAATATTCTGCGGACGAAATGTCCGTATATGCCGCACAGGCATCATTTTTCATCATAATGGCAGCATTCCCGTTTTTCATGGTCCTCCTGGCCCTGATCCAGGTCGCTCCTATGATCCACGAAGCGGACCTTCTCCGCTTTCTGCTCCCGGCGATCCCGGACCGCTTTCGCGGACTCTTGATCTACCTTCTGGACAGTCTGCGCTCCGACTCCCCGGCAGCCCTGATCTCCGTGACTGCGCTAGCCGCCATCTGGTCCGCATCAAAGGGGATGCTCGGGATCGAAAAGGGCTTAAACCGGGTATTTGGAGTCACGTCCCCGCGGAATTATATTCTCCGCAGGGCACTCTGCAGCGTTTACACGCTCTGTTTTTCCCTGATGTGCGTGGCAAGTCTCGCGCTCCTCGTCTTCGGAAACTTCCTTCAGGGAATGCTCTTAAAATGGATCCCTGCCCTGGTGTACCTCTCGGGAACGATCTCCCTGTGCCGCGGTCTTGTCATGTTTTTCATGCTGACGATCTTTTTTATTGCGCTTTACACTGCGCTTCCGCACCGCAGGCTTTCAATCCCCGGACAGATCCCCGGTGCAATGTTCTCCGCCGCAGGCTGGGCACTCACTTCCCTGGCATTCTCTGTCTACTTCCGGTATTTCGGCTCATACGCTGTCACCTACGGAAGTCTGACCGCCGTGATCCTTTTTATGCTGTGGCTCTATGCCTCCATCTGCATTCTGTTTGTGGGGGCGGAGATCAACTGGTTTCTGCTGTTTTACAGGGAAAGGATCCAAATTTCACAGAAGAAAACTGCCTCGGATCCTACTACAAAGATTTGAGTTTCAGACCGGTCGGTCTGCGGAGCAATTCTTAAAATCCGTAGATCCTCTTTGCATTCTCGTAAAAGACTTTCTCCCACTCTTTCTCCGGGATCAGCCATTTTACGACCTCGATGTAATCTCCGTAATTGGCTAACGGCCAGTCGGTTCCAAACATGAACTTCTCATACTGGCTGCAATAGGAGATCCAGGTCTTCAGCGTGTCAAAATATCCTCTCTGCTGTTCTAAAAGCTTTGGAAAATCGATCTTTCCCTCCAGAAGTCCGGAGAGATCCGTCATCACATTCTCATTTTTCTCCACGACAGCCGCCGCATCCATGAGCCACGGATTTCCGAAATGGCACATCACGAACGTCACATCCGGATGGCGGACTGCTGCCTCATCCAGGGTCAGCGGGTGGCTGTACTTTAAGTAAGCGCGGGAACCGGCCGTCTGCCCCATGTGGATCGCAACCGGCTTATTATATGCCTTTGCAAGCTCATAGACCGGCTCATACACTTCATCCGTCACATACGCTTTATTGTAGCCGGGATACAGCTTGATCCCGACGCAGTCCTCCCGCTTTAAGTTTGCCTCCACCTGGTCCAGACTCTTCTTTTTATCCTGACTCACCAGAAAATCCCGGTCGAGTCCGACACAGTATTTCAGAAAATCCGGGTAGGAATGTGCCGCCGGATCAACGCCGCGGTTTCCCATAACGACACCGCCGACGATCCCGTATTTCTGATAGACTGCCCTTAAATCTTCTTCTGTATTTTTATGTTCCGCCCGCACCGCGATCTCCTGAAAATAGGGATTCTCCGGCACAAAGTGAAGATGTACATCAATAATTTTCATATTCTCACTCCTTATGTCTTTCCCTGTACTGTTTTGCCGCACTTGCTGCTTTCCGGTCTTCATATACAGCAAAAACCTCTGTTTCCAGAGGTTTTGCCGGTTGCTTTTCACGGTCAGGAATCTTCCTGACCGAAAATTCTGCATGACACAGTTGTGATCCCGGGATCAGAAATATTTCTTGCTGCCCCAGAGATTACATCTTTTCAGATCCAGATATTCGTGGTAGGCTTTCTCCAGGATCTGCTTCTCATTTGAGAATTTCAGAAGGTGGTACGCCTCATAATATTTATAATATCCGGAGTCTACGAAGTACTCTTCGCGCTGTGGTTTACTGTAATAACTGTCCGCCATCATCAGATACCAATGGACTTCCTTGTCGACGGTATCCTGCGGCGTGTTAAATGAATACTGGCTCTTTCCGATGTACTTGATGATCTGGGCCTGAACCCCGGTCTCCTCTTTCACCTCTCTGAGAGCCGTTTCTTTAAACTCTTCTCCTGCTTCCACAGTTCCTTTCGGCAAAACCCATCCTTCATACTTATTTCTGTAGTTCTTATAGAGGACCAGGATCTTGCCCCGAAATATAACCACACCGCCACAGCTCGTTGCTTCTATCATCGCAATTTCCTCCTGACAGGCATTCAAGGGACTCCGCTAAAAGCAGATTCCGCAGGTGTGTTTTTAACTGTGTTTAGTATACTTCTTTTTATCCGTGTTTGCAACCACGTTTTCTCTGACCCTGACACCAGGAGGCATGTGCCAAGGTACATTCGGGCGTCTCGCGCGGTCGCCTGCGACAACCTTCCTCTTCGCGCGAGTACTCATCTTAGGGAGGCAGTGCCCTTTTTTAACAGGAAGTTCCATCGGTATTTCCTGTTAAAAAGAAAACTCCGGCAGGAATATCGACATTCCGCCGGAGTTTTCACATCCGTGACCATTTTCAGGTCGCCTGTTGTTTTCTTTTATGAACGATATCCGTTCGGGTTTTTGGACTGCCAGTTCCATGCATCACGGCACATATCATCGAGTGTTCTCTTTGCTTCCCAGCCGAGCTCCACTTTCGCCTTTGTCGCATCGGAATAGCAGGTCGCGATATCTCCCGCGCGGCGCGGCTTGATCACATACGGGATCTCTTTTCCGACCGCCTTTGAGAATGCGTGGATCACATCGAGAACACTGTATCCGTGACCGGTTCCGAGATTATAGATATATACCGCCGGCTTGTCCTCAAATTTCTTTAACGCCTTTACATGACCTTCCGCAAGATCCATCACATGGATATAATCGCGGACGCCCGTTCCGTCCGGAGTATCGTAGTCGTTTCCGAATACACCGACCTCTTTTAACTTTCCGATCGCAACCTGAGTGATGTACGGTGTCAGGTTGTTCGGGATTCCCTCCGGATCCTCGCCGATCAGGCCGCTCTCATGAGCTCCAACCGGGTTGAAGTAGCGGAGCAGGATCACATTCCACTCCGGATCTGCCTTCTGCATATCGGTAAGAATCTGCTCCAGCATGCTCTTCGTCTGTCCATACGGGTTTGTGCACTGTCCCTTCGGGCACTCCTCGGTGATCGGGACGAACGCCGGGTCTCCGTATACGGTAGCGGAGGAGCTGAAGATGATCTTCTTCACGCCATGCTTTCTCATCACGTCGAGAAGAATCAGCGTACCGGTGATATTGTTGTGGTAATATTCCCACGGTTTTGCCACGGACTCGCCGACTGCCTTTAATCCAGCGAAATGGATCACTGCGTCGATCTTCTCCGCGTCAAAGATCTTTTCCATCGCATCACGGTCCAGCATATCCGCCTTGTAGAATGTGATATCCTTTCCTGTGAGCTGTTTTACTCTTTTCAATGACTCTTCCGACGCATTGTAGAGATTATCAAAAACTACGACCTCATGTCCCTGCTCTAAAAGTGCCAGACATGTATGGCTTCCGATATATCCTGCGCCGCCGGTTACTAAAATTCTCATGATGAACCCTCCCCGAATATTGCCGTTCTGAGATACGGTTATTTTACTTTTTCGTTATCATTTTAACACCGCTGCAGATAAAAGGGAATATCATTTTTCTTTTATCTTATACAGATTTCTTTCCTTTACTGCAGCCACGCGTCAAACAATTTAGCCGCGATCGGAGCCGCAGTGTGTCCGCCGGAACCGCCTTCCTCGACGATCACGCAGACTGCGATCTTCGGATCATCCGCCGGAGCAAAGCCTACAAACCAGGCGTGGGTCTCTTTTGCCTTGTCAACTTCCGCAGATCCTGTCTTTCCTGCCACCTGGTAGGAATCCCGCTTCAAGGCGGATCCTGTTCCGACGTTGACAACCTGTACCATCAGATTCTTTAAGGCGTCCGTCTCGTTCGGCACCATCAGTTCTCCCGCCACTGACGGGGAAAACTTCCGGATCACATCGCCGCCGGAATTCTCCACATGATCCATCAGATACGGTTTCATCAGAATCCCGCCGTTCGCGATCGCTGCAGTGATCAGGAGGTTATGCATCGGGGACATCAGTGTCTGTCCCTGTCCGATACTTGTCTGCAGGACTTCCCATGTCTCTGCGTCCGGCTGCATCTTGAAGGTGCTCCTGCTGTACGGAATGTCGAGCGGCAGACTCCGGTTAAACAGCAGCTGCTCCGCAAGATTCCGGTAGCTTGTCAGATCAAGCTCTGTGCCGAGGTTCGCGAACGCTCCGTTGCAGGAGTTTGCAAACGCCTGCGTAAAGTCCTGGGACCCATGAGCCGTCTTGTGGTAGCACTGGATCTTATTATTCTCAAATGAAAAGATCCCGCTGCAGTCAAAGTGATAGTCATTGTATGCGCCCGGGTGCTCTCTCATATACTCCAGGGCCGTGACGATCTTGAAGGTGGAGCCCGGCGGGTAAAGTCCCTGGGTCGCACGGTTCAACATTTTTGCCTCCGTGCTGTCCCCGTTTACAAGGTCCTGCCAGTTTGCCGCCACCGTGTTCGGATCGAACGACGGTTTTGACACCATGCAGAGGATCTTTCCGGTATCCGGCTCGATGGCAATGACCGCTCCCCGGTTCTTTCCGAGTGCGTCCGAGGCGATCTGCTGCAGATTCACATTTAAGGTTGTCACCACATTGTCACCGACGCTCTTTCTCCCCATGATTTCATCCGCCGTCTGCTCGATCAGGTTTGTATGGGACCGCAGGAGGTCAAAGTTTGCCAGCGACTCGATTCCGGTCTTTCCCACCGTCGAATACCCCACCACATGGGCAAACAGACTGCCGTATGGGTACTCACGGGTCTCTGTCCCGTCAGAACCGGTCGCTGTCACGGTCCTCGCAAGCACGGTCCCGTCATCGGCAAGGATCTTTCCGCGGGTGACCCGGTCCTCGAAGATCGTCGCTCTGGCATTGTAAGGATTGTCGATCACCGTATCGCTCTTCACAACGAGAAAGTATCCCAGATAGATCCCCATCGTCAGAAATAAAAATACTGCTGCATACACAAACCAGAGGATATTCCGGTTTGCTTTCGGATTCGGTTTACTCTTCTTCACTTGAATGTTCCTCCTCCTCTTCTTCTCCGCGTTTTAAGACGTAGAGTCCCTGAATGACCTGGAATATGATAAATGTGGAGACGATGGAACTTCCGCCGTAGCTCACAAGCGGCAACGTCACACCCGTCGACGGGATAAACTTTGTCACACCGCCGATCGTCAGGAACACCTGTGTGATATAGACGCTTCCAAGCCCGAATGCAATCAGTTTGTAGAACATCGCCTGCATCTTCATCGCGATCATCATGAACTGCATATAGCAGCCAAGGCACAAAAATAGAACACAGAGCGCATAGAGCGCTCCCATCTCCTCGGAGATCGCTGCAAAGACAAAATCCTTGTCCACCACCGGGATCTTCTCCGGCATTCCGCGGTATAATCCCATTCCGAACCAGCCGCCTGTTCCGATCGCGAACAGCGCCTGGGCAACCTGGTAGCCCTTGTTCGCGATATCAGACCACGGATCCGCCCAGGCCTCCACACGTCTTCTCACATGCGGGAAAAGGTAGTAAGCCGCGACCGCTGCAACGGATCCGCCTGCGATGCCTGCACCGAACCACAGATAACTGGATGTCGCGACAAAGAGCATCGTCATATAGGCCACGAAAAAGATCAGCGCACTTCCCAGGTCCTTCGAGAGCACCAGGACCAGAACATGGACCGCCGCAACAACGGTCGTCTTAATGATCGTGTCCCGGTCTGTCGACTGGTAGAACATGGCAGCCACAAAGAATACAAAGCTGATCTTTACAAACTCGGATGGCTGCACCGTAAATCCCCCGAACGTCAGGGAGAGCTGGGCTCCGTAGGAAGTATTTCCGATCACGCACACCACGGCGAGAAGCACAAGCCCCAGGATCCCGTAGACCCACGGAAACGTGACAAGCTGCCACACCCGGTCGATGATGAACGGGATGATCCATGTCACGACTGCTGCCGCCGCAACGATCGCAAACTGACGCATCGCCCGGTCGGGATTCAGTCTTGTCAAGATAATAAATCCCGTTGCCAGGAGCGTGCACATATTGTTGACGAGAAGCCTGGAGCTGTTCCGGTAAAACAGGCGGGTCAGATAGATATACAGCAGGAAAAACAGCACCTGCGCCCCATAAAAGGCCAGCATCGTCACAGATCCCGTATTCAGCCAGATCAGGACATTCGCCAGAAAGTGAAGCATAAACAGGCACACGAGCTGACGCCCGCAGACGCGGTCTTTTCCCTCCTCATCCCGCACGGAAAAGAAACGGAAATTATAGTAAGTATCCAGGGCAATGAGGAGGATCATCAGGTATCTCGATATTTGTATGATCAGATTCGTCAAAACTTATCACCTACTCTACTCCGCGCTTAAAATGTCCGCGCGTAAACTGATTTTTCAAAACAGACGGTTCTGCTGCCTTTTCTCCCAGAGCGTACTCCTCGAAAAACGCGTCCAGGATCTCGCCCGCAGCCGCCGGTTCCTCTACCGTAAAGTTCAGGCGGAGCGCCTTCGGTCCGAGTCCTTCCACCGAAGCCGAAAGTCCAAGAAGAGAAAGCGGAGCCGAGTTGTAGATCGTGTTATAACAAAAACGGCACTGATTCACCACCGGGAAACGCATCTCTTTGCGGTCCTTCAGCCACATGATCTCCGGTTTTCCGGAACATCCGAGCGTCGTCTTCCTGATACACTGTGCGGAGATCATCATCGGCAGATAGCCGTATACGATCATCTCTCCGTGGATCCCGGAATCCCGGATCTCCCGCTCATTCAACTCCACAGGAACGGTCAGACGGTCCGCCCCGTACTGCTCCATCGCCTCCCCGGCCAGGTGGTTCCAGGAATACATTCCCTGGTCAAAAAAGAGCGGCAGCCCGATCCCAGCTTCCTTAAGGAATCCCGGTTCTTCCATTGATCCGATCCCGAGAGCGTCAAAACCGGCGTTCTTTAAAAGATCCATCTGCTTTCTAAAATACTGCTCCGCCTCTTTCCGGAAGATTCTCGGCATCATCAGATAACATCTCACTCCGGCCTCATGGCAGCGGTCCGCAAGTTTTTTCCACTCCTGGGCATCAAAGCTCTCCGACGCCAGATAGATCCCGTATTCTCCCGCGGATAATTTCCGGTACATCTTGAACTTCCCGAGAACTGTCTCGAACTGTGCCTTTGTCTGGACAAACGCAGTAAATTCCGGGATCTTTTCCGACGGTTTCCTTACAGGAAGCGTCTCCTCTTCCTTTGTCGGAGGAACTGAGCTGTTTCTCCGATATCCGGAAAGGATCTCTTCCTTAAGTTTTTCCAGGACATCCCGACGCATCTTATTTAACGCCTGTACCGGCATGAACACATTTCCCTCGCACTCCACGGAGAGATCTGTGAAGGTGAACATGGAATCTCCCGTCTTTGAGAGCTGTTTCCGGATGCGCTCCGCGTCCATCGGGGCATTCTTTGCCTCCTCAGCAGGCTGGGATTCCTCCCAGGCCGTATTTCCGGCCTCATCTGACACAGAAAAATATCCCGCGTTTCCAACCGCGATATACGCATTTCCCGTCACCGGGATCTTCTTCTCCGTATTTACATAGGTGCGGTCCAGATAGTCGAAAAGCTCCTGGTTCACGTCGCGGTATTCCGGTTTTTCTTTCAGGACTACCATATCCCGGCCATTGTGGGCTCTGTAATAGCCCTGTGACTGCCCGCCGCGGTCAAAAAGGGCGAGCAGGGCGTCACGGTCCGCCTGGTCTACATGGTACCCGGCGCGGCCCTCTTTTAAATAGAGGTCCACATATTTCCGGTAAATGCTCACGACACCGGCCGTATAGCGCGGGCTCTTCATCCGTCCCTCGATCTTTAAGGAACAGACTCCTGCTTCCAGGATATCCGGGATCAGATCCAGGGTGCAGAGGTCCTTTAAGCTTAAAAGATACTTCTCGTTCTTTTTGTTGACATATTTTCCATTCTGCTCCGCGTCAAAAGGCAGACGGCAGGTCTGGGCACAACGCCCTCTGTTTCCGCTGCGCCCGCCGATCAGACTTGAAAACAGGCACTGGCCGGAATAGCAGTAGCAGAGCGCCCCGTGGACGAACGTCTCCACCTCAAGCCCTGTATCATCATAGATCTCGCGGATCTCCTTCAGTGAAAGCTCTCTCGCCGGGACCACGCGGACAGCGCCTAACGACTTTAAGTCCCTCGCGCTGTACTTTCCCGTCACAGTCATCTGGGTACTGATATGCACCGGCAGATCCGGAAAGTGTTTCCGGATATAGGTGAGTGCGCCCATGTCCTGGACCAGGACAGCGTCCAGCCCCGCCTCGTAATATGGTTTCAGATAGGAATACAGATCCCACATTTCTTTTTCTTTGACGAGAGTATTGACTGTCATATAGATCCTGCATCCGTGAAGGTGCATAAAATCGATCGCCTTTACCATCGTCTCCTCATCCAGGTTGTTCGCATAAGCACGCGCGCCAAACCGGCTTCCGCCGATGTAGACTGCGTCCGCTCCCGCGTTCACCGCTGCCACCATACTCTCGTAGGATCCGGCCGGTGCGAGGATCTCAACCATTCTATTTTTCATGTCCTCTCCTTCTACATATCCGGATCCGCCTGCCGCCAACATCCAGCGGCTGCAGATCCGCACATATTTACAGTCACATTCCGGGGACAACCCGTATTTTCCCCGGCTAGTCCTCTTTCTGGGCAGCCTCCTGCTTCATCTGAAGGCTGATCAGCTCATGTTTCAGGCTGTAGATCTCTTTCTCCATCTCATCCTTCTGGGCGCGCAGCATCATCGCTTCCTGAAGCGTCTTAAAATAATCATCCGCAAGATTTAAGTAGATCATGACTTCCTGGTAATCTTTGTTCTGTCTTGTAAAACCCGGCTGCGCCTTTAATACGGCAACTTTTTCATTGATATAGGCAGCCACTTTCTGCAGATATTCCGGGTCTTCCGCTCCGCCCAGTGTATAGACGTTTCCATTGATCAGTACTTCTGTATAATTCTTCTCTTCCATTCCAATATTCCTCACTTTTTCTCCCCGCATGACCGTTCTTCTGCCTTCCGGTCAGCGAAAAGATCTATCTTAACTGGTAACTGTTTCATATTCTCACAGCTGTCATATTTTTTCATTCTTTTGCCGTCTCAAGTCCGAAATGTCTGTAGGCGAGATCCGTCGCCATTCTTCCTCTCGGAGTGCGCATGATGAGCCCGTTCATCAGAAGATACGGCTCATATACGTCTTCTAACGTCCCGGAATCCTCCCCGATCGATGCTGCTAACGTCTCCAGTCCCACCGGACCGCCGGAGAATTTCTGGATCAGCGTGAGGAGCAAGGTCCTGTCATTATTGTCGAGACCGAGTTTATCGACATCCAGGATATCAAGGGCAAAGTCCGCCACGTCTCTTGTGATCGCGCCGTCATATTTTACCTGGGCAAAGTCGCGCACTCTCTTTAAGAGGCGGTTTGCCAGTCTCGGAGTTCCTCTGGATCTTCTGGCGATCTCAAACGCGCCCTCCTCATCGATCTCAACGCCGAGAACCTTCGCGGAGCGCTTTACGATCACACAGAGTTCCTCCGGCGTATAAAATTCCAGCCGCTGGATCACGCCGAAACGGTCACGGAGCGGGGCTGTCAAAAGTCCTGCCCTCGTCGTTGCGCCCACCAGCGTAAATTTCGGAAGATCCAGCCGGATCGAGCGGGCCGAGGAATCTTTTCCCAGCATGATATCGATGGCAAAATCCTCCATCGCGGGATATAATACTTCCTCCACCTGGCGGTTCAGTCTGTGGATCTCATCCACGAACAGGACATCGCCTTCCTGGAGATTATTTAAGATCGCAGCCATCTCCCCCGGTTTCTCGATCGCGGGACCGGAGGTCACTTTCAGATTCACGCCCATCTCGTTCGCGATGATCCCGCAGAGCGTCGTCTTTCCGAGTCCCGGAGGACCGTAGAAAAGCACATGATCGAGCGCCTCCCCGCGGCTCTTCGCCGCATCGATGAAGATCTTCAATGTGGATTTGATCTTCTCCTGACCGATATAATCTTTTAAATATTGCGGGCGCAGAGTCCCATCTATTTTCTTATCTTCTTCCGTCTCTTCGGTCGTAATGATTTTCCGGCTCATAATATTTCCTATCCTGTCTTAGTTTCTGCTCCTCTGATACCGAATTGCCTCATACGCTGCGGTATCATAAAAACGCAAGATGTTTCAGCGCACCCTTTAACACATCCTCGGAAGTCATCGTTTCCGTGATCGTCACTTTCTTCACGGCCGTCTGTGCCTCGGATGCGGAATATCCGAGCGCCGTGAGTGCCTCCACTGCCTCTTTTCCAGCTTCCGCCATTCCGGAGAATTCCATTTTTCCTGTCTCTTCCGGTTCCACCCCGGCAAACAGGACGTCCTCCGCTTTTACCTTGTCCTTGAGGTCAAGAATGATCCTCTGGGCCGTCTTTGCTCCGACACCGGGTGCCTTTGAGATCGCCTTCGCATCGCCGGAGAGCACCGCCATCCGCAGGACATCCGGCTTCAGGGCGGATAAGATCCCGAGCGCACTCTTCGGTCCCACTCCGTTCACTCCGATCAGCTGGCGGAACATCTCAAGATCCTGTTTCGAGAGAAATCCATAGAGGCTCATTCCGTCCTCGCGCACAGAAAAATAGGTATAGATCTTTACTTCTTCCCCAAGTCCCGGCAGTTCCCCGAGAACCGACGACGGAATAAAGATCCGGTAGCCGATATTCCCCGCCTCGACAACGACGGAATCTTCTCTCTTTTCCTCCAGAGGACCACGTATATATGAAATCACTGGATGAACCTCCTTAATCATAATGCATGTCGTAATCATACCATAGCCGCCATTTAAGTGCAAGCAAAACCGCCGGTGGAATCGAACATATTTTCGATTTTATTTTATCGATGCTTCATTGACTTTCCAAAAGCCCACAGGTATAATCAGAAAACGCAGACACCGAACATAAACACTACAGGAAAAACGTATGATCACAATAGAAAAAACATTTCCCGGCACCATCGCCTACCCGTTAGAGCGCCTCGGCGACCCGGAAAAACTCGTCTTTTTTGACATCGAGACCACGGGATTCTC
This sequence comes from Clostridium sp. CM74B_53, assembly GCF_036318045.1. Classification (NCBI taxonomy): domain Bacteria; kingdom Bacillati; phylum Bacillota; class Clostridia; order Eubacteriales; family Clostridiaceae; genus Clostridium; species Clostridium sp. CM74B_53. Next base: position 15,875 of record NZ_JAWQDE010000007.1, read on the forward strand.
CGCTGGCTACAACACGGTGTATCTCATCGGCTGTATCTGGCCGGAAGGAGATCAGCTCCGCTTTATCCAGTGGTTTGCCGACACAAAAACTGCCGAGACCGATGTCCTCAATGCATTTTTTGAATTTTTAAAGAATTTCCGCACCCTCGTCCATTTCAACGGGGACATGTTCGATATCCCCTTTGTCACAAAGCGCGCCGGCACATTAAAGCTCACTCCCACGTTTGACTGCGTGGAAAGCATCGATATCTTCCGCCGGATCAAACCATTCAAAAAACTCCTCGGTCTGCCTGACATGAAGCAGAAGACCATCGAGCGGTTTTTAAAGATCAGCCGCGAGGATCTCTATAACGGCGGCGAGCTGATCGAAGTCTATCTGGACTATCTGAAGACCCGGGATGAGGAAGAGAAGCGCCTTCTTCTCCTCCACAACGAGGATGACTTAAAAGGAATGCCGTCACTTCTCCCAGTCCTCTTCTATCCGGACTTTTTCGCTCAGGATTTCACATTGAGCTCTGTGAGGGAAGCTTCCGGTGAGACGGACCGGCTTCTCCTCTCCCTGGCCGGAGATCCGGAAACGATCCTTCCGGCCCCGGTGAGTGCCTCTGTCCCCGCCTACGCTTTTCGGGCAGACAAAGACCGGATGGAGCTTTCCATCCGGGTCTACAAAGGCACATTGAAATATTACTATCCGAACTATAAAGACTACTACTATCTGATCTACGAGGACACTGCGATCCATAAGAGCGTCGGCGAGTTTGTTGACAAGGACGCCCGGATCAAGGCAACGAAGGAGACCTGCTATACGAAAAAAGACAGCGTCTTTCTCCCTCAGCCCGCGGATATCTGGGAACCGGAATTTAAAACTTCCTGCAAAGATAAAACAGGATTTTTTGAAGTCCGGGAAGACTGTTTTTCCGATGCCGAAAAACTGAATCACTACATCCATGAGATCTTTTCATTTCTGAAATGACCGCACATGAACACAGATCCCGCCCACGATCGTCATTTTCCGGGAACCGGCATGACAATGATGACAGCAGCCGACTGTGAGATCCTTCTCTCTTCCCGCTGCTGTCGTTTTGCCTGCACATCTGTTCCTCTAATAATCCCCGTCTCTCAGAAGTTTTCTGATATATGCGAACGTTTTTCTCTCGCCCTTTTCCTTTAACATCAGAAGGATCTTATCGAGACATGCCTTCGTCTCCGGATGCATGACGATAAATTCCTTGTTTCTGGAGAAATAGGTATACGGCGCCGCGTCCGTGTAATTCTTTCCCTGATAGATCTTAGATGCGGCGATCCGGTCCATGACCATCTCTGCCAGATAATTCACCGGCATCTTCACTCCGACGATCTTCCAGTTGTTTTCCGCTGTAGACACGTCAGTCCAGTACTCAAAATGATGCTTGTTTCTTCCTTTATGATGAAGCCATGCGGAGGAATATCCTTTCTCTTCCTTCTCCGCAGCATTCGGGCTTCTCGTTCCCTGATAATACTTTACTCCTGTCCGAAATTCCTCCCAGGAATATTTTGACAGGTCATGGAGCAGTCCCTGTTTAAACAGCCCCACCTTAAAACATCCTTCCATGACAACCAGCTTGTGGTGCGTGATCGTCAGAAAATGATGCCATGCATTGCAAAGCAGCCGTTTTTCCTCATCATTTAACTTAACAGAACTCATATCTTTATTTCCTTATCTTCCGGACCGTTCCATCTTCCGGTGTGCGATCCGGCAAAGATCCATATTTTTGCAGAGGTCTGCCCACGGCGGATCCTCAGTTACTCTCTTGTCGCCTTTTTTAACATCTCACCCAGTTCATCCACAGAGAATTTATAATGTTTGTTGCAGAACTGGCAGTTGACCTCGATTTCTTTTCCCTCATCGATCATATCCTGGATCTCTTTTCTTCCGATGCTGATGATCGCCTTCTCCACTCTGGAGCGCTCACAGTCGCAGTGGAACTGCACCGGCATCTTCTTTAAGATCTCAAGTCCGAACTCCCCGAGAATATCTGTCAGGATCTCCTCCGGAGTCTTTCCTGCATCGAGAAGGGATGTGATGGAGGAAATTCCGGAAAGCTTTGCCTCAAGGCGGTCGATGATCTCATCGGATGCGCCCGGAAGAAGCTGGATGATAAAGCCGCCGGCCTGACGGACGGTATTGTCTTTGTTCATCAGGACTCCGAGAGCGACGGAGGACGGAACCTGCTCGGATGTTGCAAAATAGTAAGTCAGATCTTCCGCGATCTCACCCGTGATGAGCTGTGTCTGTCCCACATACGGCTCTTTTAAACCGATATCCTTGATCACACTCAGGACGCCGAGTCCCAGGGAACCGCCGACATCAAGCTTTCCCTGCGCATTCGGCGGCAGCATGACATCCGGATTGAACGCGTATCCCTTTACATCGCCCTTTCCGTCAGCAGTCACTAAAAGTCCTCCGATCGGGCCGTCTCCCTCGATCCGGAGTGTCAGGAGTTCTCCTTCCCCCTTTAAGTCGGATCCCATCATGGCAGCCGCCGTCATGAGACGTCCCAGGGCAGCCGTCGCGATCGGGCTTGTATTGTGGGCATTCTTCGCGGTTTCCACCATCTCTTTTGTCGTTGCGGCAAAGGCGCGGATCTGTCCGTCCGCAGCCGTCGCACGGATCATATAATCATTCATGCTCTATTTCCTTTCTTTTCCATGTTCTCTCGCGATCACATAAACACGCTCGCTGTCTTTTCGCGGCGGATTTTTCGTAAACGCGTCATAAACGGCAACAAATTCCATGCCTGCCTCACTGATCGCGCGTTTCACTTCCTCCAGGGAATACGCCCGCTGGTAGTGCGTCTCGTGATATTTCCGGAAAAGGTCTCCCTCTTCCCGGACGAAGATCGACAGGTCGTAGATATTGATCTTTTCCTCTTCTTCGTACTGGTTGTCCCAGATAAAGCTGGAGTCGTCCCGGTCCTCGGCGATCGTACTGTCACCCATGATCTCCCGGTATTTGTACTCGGTATTCAGATCAAAGATAAAGACTCCGCCCGGATCGAGATAGTTGTTGACCAGGCGGAACACCTCCGTCAGATCCTCCGGCTCCAGAATATAATTCATACAGTCACAGATGGAGACAACCGCCGCCACCGTGCCGTAAAGCTCAAATTCCCTCATATCCTGGCAGAGATAGAGGATATCGCTTCCGGATTTTTCCTTCTTTTCCAGGGCAAGTTCCAGCATTTCTTCGGAATTATCGACTCCGATCATATCGTAGCCGGACTTTGCCAGAAGCTCCGTGAGACTTCCAGTCCCGCAGCCGAGATCCAGGAGCAGTCCTTCTGAAACTCCCTGCTCTTTTAAAAGTCCTGTGAGATACTCACACCACTCTTCATATGGGATATTGTCCATGAACGTATCATAGACAGCGGCAAATCCTGTATATGCCTGCATTGTTTTTTCTCCTTATCAATCCGCGGTCACAACTGTATCACACAGAATTTTCCGTTCAGAAAATTCCTGCCCGTGTACAGTAATGAAAAAGCCACTACCCGCAATAGGTAATGGCTTACGTTTCATCTTATGCGTTGCGGCCGCAGCACTTTTTGTACTTCTTTCCGCTTCCGCACGGACACGGATCGTTCGGGTAGATCTTGTGGCCCTGGCGGCGTACGGTTCCGGAAGCTTTCTGCTTCTTGTAGAGCTCGGTTCTTGTCTCAGCGGAGAGGATCTCTGTCCACTGCGGAAGCTCATAGAGCCAGGAAGCCTTTGCCTCTACCATATTGTAGTAAAGCTTCTCCGGATCGATCTCGATCTTAACAACAGTATCCTCTGTCATTGTGTCGATCGGGTTCTCATATCCCTTTAAGCTCTCGTTGATTCCATCGAGGAAACCGGTCATAATGAGAACTTCTGTGCCATACTTCTCAGCAAGCTCTTTTACAGTTCCCTCAACAACCTCTGTCGGGTTGGAGAGGATCTTCTCATAGATGCCTTTCTCGATCGTAAAATAGTTTGTCCAGAGTTCTTCTTTCTTTTTATCATCGAGACCGTCGCCGTAAGCGAGGTTTCTCCATGTTTCAAGTAATGTTGCCATATCAGTTCCATCCTTTTCGTATACTGTTTCTATTCTTTTCCGCACCGCCGAGCTCCAAAAGGGCAGACTGGTACAGGAAACGTCTAGAGCGTATTATAACATAGGATATTTTTTCTGTAAACAGGAAAATTGGCAAAAGGTTATTCCAAATAGTCTAATGCAAACTGCGCATAGATCCCTGTGCCGTGGAACAGAACATCCTCGTCCACATCGAACGCCGGATGATGATGCGGTGCTGTGACGCCTTTTTCCTCATTTCTGCAGCCGAGATAGCCGAACACGCCCGGGACATGTTCCGTGTAGACGCTGAAATCCTCGGCCCCTGTCATCTTCTTTAACGGAACAAGTGCTTCCTCGCCCATCTCCTCTGCAGCCGCGCGTCTCGCTGTCTTCACGAGTTCCTCATTGTCATTGATCAGCGGGCTCGGTCCGAAATAGTAGTCAAACTCCGCCGTACAGCCATATCCTTCGACCGTCGGCTCCACGACCTTTTTGATCAGCTCCGGCATTCCGTTCCGGAATTCCCGGTTGAAGGCTCTCACGGTTCCGACAAGCTCCGCCTCATCCGCGATGATGTTCTCCTTTGTTCCCCCGTGGAACATTCCGACGGAGACGACGAGTGCATTGAACGGATCGTTGATCCGGCTCGGGATCGTCTGGAGGACCTGGATCGCAGCGGCAGCCGCCAGGATCGCGTCCTTGCCGAGATTCGGGGCACTTCCGTGTGCTTTCTGACCATGGATCTTGATCGTAAAGCGGTCGCTGCACGCCATCCGCTCGCCGGATTCAAAGTTTACGGTTCCGGTCGGCATCGTCGCCCAGATATGCATTCCGAAGATCGCATCCACGCCTTCCAACGCCCCGCGTTTTACATATTCCTCCGATTTTCTTCCGATCTCCTCCGCCATCTGGAAGATCAGCTTCACGGTCCCGTGAATTTTATCACGGTTTGCACTTAAGATCTTCGCAGCTCCGAGCAGCATCGCCGTGTGGCAGTCATGACCGCAGGCATGCATCACGCCCGGATTTTTGCTGCAGTATGATTTCCCCGGATTTTCCTGGATCGGGAGCGCATCGATGTCCGCGCGCAGCATCACGGTCTTTCCCGGCATCGTCCCCTCGATCGTTCCGACGCAGCCGGTGATCCCGTCGAATTCCTGTACCGGGATCCCCATCTTTGTAAGCTCCGCTTTGATGAACTTTGTCGTCTCAACTTCCTGCGTGCTGAGTTCCGGATGTTCATGGAGATGGCGGCGGCACGCGATCACATATGCTTCCTGTTCTTTTGCAAGTTCCTGTACTCTCATCGCTCTTCTCCTCCCTTTTTCTCCAGATAATCTGCGGCAAACTGCGCGTAGAACGCAGCTCCCTTTTTCAGGATCTTCTCGTTGACTCTGAATTTTCCGTTGTGGAGCGGATAGATGTCCTTGTCGTTCTCATCATAGCAGCCTAAAAATGCGAACATGGAAGACGGGATATGATCCATCACATAGGAGAAGTCCTCACTTCCGCTTGCCTTCTTCGCCTCAGCCCATGCACCCGGTCCGTAGAGCTTTTCCGCAGCCTCCCTGGCGATCTTCGTAAGCTCCGGATCCCCGTTTACAACCGACGGCTCCAGATAGGAATATTCGAGCTCCGCCGTGCATCCTTCCGCAGCTGCGATATCCGTCACGATCCTTCTCATGGTCTCCTCGACCATCGCCCGTGTCTCCTTCGCGTAACAGCGGACAGTTCCTTCCATGACAGCGGTGTCCGTGATGATGTTGAACTGGGTTCCCGCGGAGACCTTTCCGACCGAAACGACCAGCGAATTCAACGGATCATTCACACGGCTCACAATGTGCTGGAGTCCGAGCAGGATCGAGCTCGCCGCGACGATCGCGTCCTTTCCGAGATGCGGCATGGAGCCGTGAGTCGAAACGCCATGGACCGTGATCTTAAAGTTGTCACAGCTTGCCATCAGCTCTCCATCTTTGATAAGGACCTGTCCGGCAGGGCCTGTCGGCCACACATGCATTCCCATCGCCGCGTCGATCCCTTCCAGATATCCGTGATCCACATAGTAATGGCTTCCGATAAACGCCTCTTCCGCCGCCTGAAACAGGAGTTTTACAGTTCCCTTTAATTCCTTTTCCTGCTCCTTTAAGAGTCTCGCCGCCCCTAAAAGTATCGACGCGTGGCAGTCATGGCCACAGGCATGCATCACGCCCGGAGTCCTGCTCGCGAAATCGACTCCGCTCTCCTCCATGATCGGGAGTGCATCGATGTCCGCGCGGAGCAGGATCGTTGGTCCGTCTCCTTTTTCTCCTTTTATGGTCGCGATGCAGCCCGTATAATCCGGGAATGTCTGCACCGGGATCCCCATTTTTTCAAGTTCTGAGACGAGATATGCCGTTGTCTCTTTCTCCTCGAAAGAAAGCTCGGCATGTTCATGGAGGAAGTGGCGGTCTTTTATGATCGCACTCTCTGTTTCCTCTGCTCTTTTTGCAAAATTCATAAGTGCTCCTTTCTTAACAAGTAAAAAGAGCACTGCACGGCATAACTGCCATCTCATGCGGTGCTCTTTTTTACTATAGTTCTTTTATCTGCTCAAACATTTCCGTTTGTTTCTACAGATAGATCGCTCCTCCAGGTCCAAGCGGAAGGTTTAAGAGAACCCAGATCACAACCTGAAGGATCCATGCAATCGCGAATGTTACCGAGAACGGAAGCATGTTCGCGATGACAGTTCCGAGACCAACCTTCTCGTCATACTTGTGAGCAAAGCCCAGAATGACCGGAAGGTATGTAAATAACGGAGACAGCGGGTTTGTGATGGAATCGCCGATTCGATAAACGACCTGTGTGATCGCCGGATCGAAGCCCATCAACATCATCATCGGAATAAATACCGGTGCAAGGATCGCCCATTTTGCAGAAGCAGATCCAATAAAGATGTTGACGATACAGGAAAGGAAGATCAGGCCAAGAAGCAGCGGGATTCCTGTAAATCCGATCGTGCTTAAAAGGTTTGCTCCCTTGATCGCAAGGACAGTTCCGAGTTTTGATACGGAGAAGAAGTTTGTAAAGATGGCGATGAAGAAGCACATGAATACATAGTTTCCCATCTCGGCAAAGCCCTGGCTGATATCTGCCCAGACATCTTTATCATTTTTATACTTTCCGATCACAACACCGTAAACGATACCCGGGATCATGAGGAATAAAGTGACCGTAAAGACGATACCCTTTGAGAACGGGGATGCACCGCTTGTGATGGATCCGTTCTCATCTGCGAGGATCGCACGTCCGCCGAAGATCGGCAGGCACATGAAGACTACGACAGCCGCATAGATCAGAACAGAAAGACCTGCTGCTGCAATTCCCTTTTTCTGGATCGGTGTGATATTGGAATTATCTTCATCAAAATCGTATTTGGCAAGTTCTTCTTTTGAAACCGGGAAACGGTGAAGAAGAACTTTCTCAACCAGGATCGTACCCACGATCGTAAGAAGTACGCAGGAGACGATCAGGAAATACCAGTTGATCGCGATGGACTGCTGATAGTTCGGATCGATCATCTGTGCTGCCTGCTCTGTGAATCCGTATGCAAGTGCATCGGAAAGACCGAGAAGAATGTTCGCACAGAAACCGGCTGCAACCGATGCGAATGCGGTGTACATTCCGAGAAGCGGATGACGTCCGATGGACATGTACAGGATCGCTGCAAGCGGCGGCAGTACGATAAAGCCTGCATCACCGGCAATATTTAAGTTGATTCCGAGGAACATGATGACCATGGTGACGATCCATCCTTTTGCCTTGCCAAGGAAATTGACCATGACGGCAACGAGGAAACCACTCTTCTCTGCAACGGAAGAACCGATGACAGCGACAAGCACCATGCCGAGCGGTGCAAAGCCGGAGAAGTTTGTGATGACATTCGTCCAGAGATAACGAATTCCATCGAGGGACAGGAGGTTAAATACCTCGATCGTTGATCCATCCGCCGGGTTTACCGCGGAGACGCCGGCTGCACTGCAGATCGCTGAAATGATCGTGACAATGATCGCCAGTCCAAGGAACATCGTGATCGGGTCCGGAAGTTTGTTTCCGGCACGCTCAATCGCATCCAGAATACGATCAAGGCGGCTTTTCTTTGCGGAACTGTTCTCACTCATAGATGACCCCTTCTTTCCACTGCCATATTGATTAGGCAGCTCTTTATTTTTTTTAATATATTATAGCGGTAAAGTTTTTCATTTGCAACCTTTTGTTGAATATTTATGAAAAAAATAAATTTCCTATGAATTTTTTCTAAAAGAATCCTCGATCCGTTCTTCTTTATCCGTCGGGCTGCAGATTCAGACAGTCCGTTCTCCATTGATCATCAAGCACCCCGCTGCTTATTGGAACGCACTGTAATCTGCAGTATTATTGATAAAAAATGCATGGGATTCCGACACATCTTCTGTCTGCAATCCCATGCGTTTTCCGAGTCTCTGCTACGGTCTGTATTTTCAGCAGAGCATTTTCATGATTCTCCTGATCTTTCCCTCAAAAAAGCAACGTCCTATCTGGCAGTGATAAACCCGTTGTCATCGATCGCAGTTTCCGGGGAGATCTTCCTCATATATGCAAGAATCCGCTCCTTCTCCGCTCCTTCCGCCTTCGTGACACGGCAGTTTTCCTGCTTTGCCGGGATAAACTGCAGGGACTCCAGTCCCTCCGTTCCAAACACCGCCTCGACGAGGCAGGTGTCGAGACTCTTTGAGTTAAAGAGGTAATTTCCGAGGCTGTACACGACCGGAACTTCCCCCACATACCCGATCGGCTGCAGCACATGCGGGTGATCCCCGATGATGAGATCCACGTCTGCTGCCGCGATCTGCGCAGCCTGTTCCGTCTGCCAGTGGTCCAGCTTGTCAGTTCCTTCGGTCCCCCAGTGGATGTACACGATCACATAGTCACTGTCCGCTCTTGCCTCCCCGATCACTTCCAGGAGTTTTGTGATATCGAGACACCGGAACACGCCCGGGGATGTCTCCGTCGCCCCTTTCGTATCCGGCGGATTCAGCCGTTCGATCTGTGTCGCGGAGATGAACGTAAATTTCTTCCCGTTTGCGATAAAAGAAACCGGTCTGACCGCTTCCTTGAGGTTTCTCCCGGCTCCGACATACGGCATTCCGATGGACTCCAGCGTATCGAGCGTGTCCGTCAGGGACACCTCCCCGTAATCATACGCGTGGTTGTTCGCGAGCGACACAAGATCTGCGCCCATGTCAAACAGCCAGGACGCATACTTCGGATCCGCCCGGAAGGTAAACTTTTTTCCGGCCGTCGGCGTCCCGCGGTTCGTGTACGGGAACTCGTTGTTTACCATAAAAATATCTGCGTCCCGCATGATGGAGAGAAGATCCGCGGAGATCCCGCCTTCGATTCCCTGTCCGCGCTTTAAAAGCGATGCCATGATCGCATAGTGGGAGTCAAACAGGATATCACCCGCAAAGACGATCCGCGTCTTTCCGGGCTCTGCTGTCTCCTTCGCATAGATCTTATTTGCCGCCATCACTTCCGGATCCTTTAAAAGATCCGCGTAAGGATCCGGCGTATCCGTCTCAGGTTCCGGCTCTGTTCCTGCTTCGCTCTCCGACCGTTCTGTCTCTTTTCCCATCTCCTCCTGCTGCAGGACCACGCGCGGTTTTTCCGCCTTTTCTTCAGAATGATCAGCTATCTCTTCCGTACTCCCGGCCTGACTTTCAATGGCTGCCGCCGTTCTCGCTGCCCCGGCTGCCTGACTTCCGCAGCCTGTAAGCAAGACACAAGTCAGAATTGCCGTCAGCCAGCCAGCTGCTGTTTCTTTTCTCATAATATACTCTTACCGCAAGGAAACGCTCTTTCGGTTCCACCTTTCTTTTCTTTGGTTTCTTTCGATTTTTCTCCTTCGTTCCATCTTACCAGACTTTTCCCTCCCATGCAACGCTTTAATCCCCACAACCATTCCTGAACTGCCAACCTGTTACAGTACACGGGCACTCCATGCCCGCGCACTGTAACAGGATTTTGCCGATGCTTCGCATTCCAAATCGGCAAAATCCACGGCCATAACGGTATCATACGGAATTTTCAGTTCAGAAAATTCCTACCCGTGAAAAGTAACGTCAACCTCTCACAACTGCGCTGTGCAACGCGACCGGCTGCATACGCAAAAAGGTGCGGCAGACCCACTCACAGATCTGCCGCACTCCTCTACTCATCATTCAATTTTATAAATCCAATATCAGCTTTTCACCCTTTCACGCTGAGACTTCCGGCCGCGATCGCCTTCCCGGACTTCCTGTCAAACAGCAGGATATCCGTACCTGCGATGTCCACACCTGTCTCCTCGCCGAGCTTAAAGGTAACGCCTCCGAAGATCACGCCTGTCAGGAGGTACTTTCCTATCTTTAACTTCACGGTCGACTCCATACCGGTCGGCATCGCTCCGTAGATCGTAGATGCGACAGAACCGTCTTTCGAAAGCTTTAATGCTTCCGGCCGGATCGCAAGGACAAAATCCTCGTTGGTGATCTCCGGCTCTTCCTCAACCGCATAGTCGGATTCATCGACCTTCGCGATATGATATTTAAATACTTCATCCTTATTACTCTTCTCGACAGCCTTCTTATCCTTTAACATCTCCAGCCGCTGGGCTTCCAGGTCCGCCGCATCCTGATCACGCTTTCTGAACCAGGCATCCATATCGATCGGCTCATTCGGCCGGAAAGTCGCCTCGAGGTCATCCAGGATCGTAAAGCGGAAGCTTCCGTCCGCCTGTTCCTTTCCTTTCGCCTCCACAAAGTTGATCGACGGATTTCCGACGAAGTCCGCAACAAAGAGGTTCGCCGGTCGGTTGTATACATCAAGAGGTGCGTCATACTGCTGAAGGACCCCGTTGTTGATCAGACAGATCTTCGTCGCCAGCGTCATCGCCTCCATCTGGTCATGTGTGACATAGACAAAGGTGCTTCCCGTCTCCACATGGAGTCTCTGCAGCTCGTATCTCATCTCAAGACGGAGCTTCGCATCCAGGTTGGACAGCGGCTCATCCATGAAGAGCACGGACGGCTCCGGGGCAAGCGTTCTCGCGATCGCGACACGCTGCTGCTGGCCGCCGGAAAGCTCTGCCGGGTAGCGGTTCATGAACATCCCGATCTTTACGATCCGGGAGACTCTGCGGACGGATTTATCGATCTCCTCTTTTGTGAGTTTTCTCTCCTCGGTGAGGACTTTTCCGCCGGATACGATCGCATATTCGTCATTCAGGGACTGTCCTTTTGCTTCATAGGATTTTCTGATCCCGTCCAGTTTCTTTTTCAGCTCCTCCGCCTTCGCCTTCGCAGCCGCATCCGGATCCGCTGCATCCTGGATCCCGTATCCGTAGAGGATTTTTGCTGTATAGATCGAGAGGATGAACGCGTCGATAAACTTCAGATATACCTTATCCGTGTCGAGTTTTCCGCGCTTATCGCGGCACTCTTCCACGAGCTCTTTGATCTTCTTTCCGCTCTTTAAAGCCCGGATCAATTCCCCGGTCGTCATGGCATCAAAATCATATTTCGGGAGTTTCTCCTTGATATTGCTGAGACCGAAGGAAATGTTCTGGTAGACGGTCATGTTCGGCCACAGTGCGTAGTTCTGGAACAGGAAACCGACTTTTCGCTTGTTGGCAGGAATGTTGATCCCCGCCTCACTGTCAAAGACCACCTTGTCCCCGATCTTGATCTGACCGGTCGTCGGCGTTTCAAGTCCTGCGATCATACGGAGGATCGTCGTCTTTCCGCATCCGGAAGGTCCAAGCAGTGTGATGAAGGAGTTATCCGCGATATCCAGGTTCAGATGATCGACCCCGTAAAATTTCCCCCAGCGTTTTGTGATATTTCTCAATGTGATTTCCGGCATATTAGTTTCCTCCTATTCCATCATCAAGGCTTGCACCTGTCAGCTTATTGACTAATGTATTGAAGATCAGGATCGTAACGATCAGGATCAGGTTGATCGCACTCGAGAACGCGTAAAGTCCCATCTCGTCGAAGTAATCGAGCGTTGTCGAGAGGATAAAGCCCTGCGTACATAAGAGCAGGAACAGGGACAGCTCACGGAGACATGTCATGAACGGGAGCATGTATCCGCTGATGATCGCTGACTTCTGGATCGGGATGATGATCCGGAACATTCGTTTCGTCCATGGGATATCCTGGATGATCGCCGCCTCCTCGATCTCATTGCTGATCTGCAGCATGGAGTTCAGCGCGCTCCGGCTCGCAAACGGGATGTACTTGATCGTACCTGCGATGATCAGCAGCGTATATGTATTAAAGAGGTTGATATGTTCATTCGAAAACAGGATGAAGAACGCTGCACCAACTGCGATGGACGGCATCAGGTACGGAAGAAATGCCACACCATTTACATAGCTCGCCCACCGGCTTCTGCGGTTCTTCGCGACCGCATATCCAATCAGGGTACCGATCGTTCCGGCAAGCAGGGCACAGCAGACAGCGACGAGCAAGGTTCCTGCAAATGCATGCCAGATCGTATTGTTGTAGAGGATGCCGTGCTGTCCGTACATACCGTTCTCGGTGATATTCTCCTTTGTGATCCACCACTTCGTTGTCAGGTTGCTCAGATCTCCTGTATAGAGGAAGCTGTAATCGCCCGGGTTCGGAAGGAAGGTCTCAAGTGCGAAGGAGAAGATCGGGAAGATACTTGTAAAGAATGTCAGGACGATCATCACGATACCGATCGCATATTTTCCGACTTTTCCAAGGTTCATCTTTGACAGCTGTCCCGATTTACCGGTGACTGTCGTGTAATTTTTCCGGCTCTTTAAGCTCACCTGGTTCATCGTGAGGATCGCGACTCCGAAGATCATCATGATGATCGCCAGGATACTCGCCTCACCTGTGTACTTGGAGTTTAAGGAGATATACTTTGTGGAAAGCGTTGTAAGACCTAAGTAATGCGGTACCGGGTAGCTTCCCATCGAACTTCCGAATACAAGAAGGATCGTCGAGAGGATCGCCGGTTTTACCATCGGGAGCGTGATCCGGAACATCGTCTTGAGCTTCGGTGTATCAAGGATCGTCGCTGCCTCCTCAAGGTTCGCATCCATATTCCGGAAAATACCGCCGATCAGGATATAGGCGAACGGCGCATAATGGAGTCCTAAGACAACGGAACTCGGGAACAGCCCCTGACACCACCATTTCGGCATACAGATCCCCGCAAGAGATGCAAGAAGTCCGTTTGACGTTCCGACAACCGCGTTGCTGTTGAACACGTTCTGCCATACAACGGCGAGTGTCCACTGCGGCATGATGTACGGAAAAATGAAAATAGAGCTTAAATATTTTTTGAATTTCAGGTTTGTTCTTGTTACTAAAAATGCGAAGGTTCCGCCGTAAATGATGGAGATCGTGCAGGTAAATACTGCTAAGAGGATCGTATTCCACAGCGGCTTCCAGAGGTTTGTCTTCGCCAGACGGCTTGTAAAGAGGTCCACATAGTTGACCAGCGTGTAACCGGACGCTTTTCCCGCGAGGTGGGCGTCGATGGTTCCCGGATGGATCGTGATCGTATCCTTTACGATCGCAACGATTGGTGCAACAGTGGAGAAAGTCAGTACGATGCCGAACAGGAGAAGGATGATGTTCTGCGGTTTTGAAAAATATGTTTTTACCCGGTTATATCCATTCACAGAAATGTCCGCTCCTTTCCTAAAACATGGATGCCGTTTGTTACGGCAGATGCCATATGTAACACGAGGGCGCCGCACGCATGTACGGCACCCTCTCAAGTGTCAGTCAGATTTACTTAGCAGAGTCACTGTACTTCGTGAGAAGTTCGATCCAGCTTCCGACTGTGAAGGAAACGGATGCGCAGTAGTCCGGATCTTCCAGAACTAACTCGCCGTCAGTTGTCCACCAGTCATATCCACGGTCATCTTTACACGGATATACATCTTCGCCGGCCTCGTTGTAGCCGCCCTTGCTGTGATGATAAGTTTCCTCGATCGCTGCTGCAACTTCCGGGTTTGCGGAGTAGCCGCCCATGTCTTTGCCCCATGCGGAGAAACCGTCCTCTGTGCATGTCATGTACTGGATGAATGCACATGCAGTCCACGGAAGCGGGCTGTTGTTTGTAACGAAAAGGTAATGGCAGTAACCGTAACCGCCGATGCCTTTGTAGCCGTCCTGATAAGCGGCAACCTTAATGTTATTTAAGGAAACGCCTGCGGACTCTTCTACGGAACGAAGTTTGGAGTAAACTAAAAGGCCAGCCTGATCCGTTGCGGAATCAGATACAAGTGTGTTGCAGATCGGACCATCATCTGTCTGCTCGTTGTAATTTTCAACCCAGAGCTTGATCCATGCAAGTGCGTATGCGCCGTTCTCGCCAAGTCCAAGATCCTCGGCATCTGCTGCCATCTCGTCGATGACCGGCTTGAAGTATGCTTTCTTTGTATCATCGAGAGCATCGTAAGCATCTTTTAACCATCCCGCATACTTATCTTCTGTCAGCATGTATAAGAAGTTCTTTCCGACGATCTCGGAATCGATATCCATGTATAACGGATGAACGCCTTCTGCCACGAAATCCCAGCAGTTATTGTACTCTGCGCTTCCGGTGCTGTTGTACATGAATACCTTGTTTAAGGTCTGCAACGGAAGGAATCCTTCATATGCATCCGGTGTGGTCCCGTTTGCCTCTGCCCATTCCTTCGGGATATAAGTCTTTAAGATTCCCGGCTCTACCATCTTCGTCTGGATCTGGTTGCCGTCCTGGATCAGGGTCATCGCGAAAGTTCCCTCAGTCTTTAAGGAATCTGCGGTCAGCTGCTCAAAGATCTTGTTGTTCTTCGGCTGCTGCCACTCATATTCCATATTGTAGGACGGGTCGATCGACTGCAGGTATTCGATGAATAACGGGAGTGCGCTCTTACCACGGCTGGAGTTTCCGACACCGTAGAAGGTCTTTCCGTTGGACTCCTCGATGGCTTTCTTTGCAAGCTCTTCCATCGACATTCCTTCGGCTTCCTTGATGATCTTTTCTACATCGGAAAGATCAGCATCGTCCGTTTTCGCTGCCTCCGTTGCCGCTTCACTTCCGGCTGCCGCTGTCTCACCGCCTGCCGCCGCTGTGGTTGCCGTTGTGGTTCCACCGCCGCCGCATCCTGCGAGGGACATCGCTGCCATGGAAACTGCAAGTGCCAATGACAAAGTACGTTTTCTCATAAAACTGTTCCTCCTTCATCTGATTGGGTCATTTTTTTTCTCACGACTCATTTTGTACTTTTATTATAGCGGTGCGCAGAAAAATTTAACAGTGGACAAAACTGCGATAGTTTGTGAAATCCTGTGATTTTGTATAATTATGTTTCGTATTTCTGCTTTTTTTGTGCAGTTTCGACATATGTTTTAGATTGTCAGAATTGGTAGTACCGGCATGTTGCTGTAAAGGCATGTTCTTCGATATGAAAAGAATGTGCCTTGTCACATTCGGGCGTCTCGCGCAAGCGCGGACTTTGGCTCGTTGTTCGCGTAAACAAGTGAAAACACGTTTCGCGAGTTTCCCCTTGTTATCGCGACAGTCGCCAAGATCTCGCGCAAGCGCGGACTTTGGCTCGTTGTTCGCGTAAATTAAAAAAAAGAACCTTGCCCCGGCAGGCTCAGTTCTCTTTTCCTCATTTTTATTTTCTGTCATTTCAGATTCCGGATCCTCTGCCGCTTTTCCATTACAGAGCTTTCCGCCTATTTTCCAAAATACGCCGCGATCTCCTTCATTCTTCCCGTCTGTACGGCATGGAACGGACAGCGCTTATCGCAGTGACCGCAGGAGATACAGTCGGAAGCATGTTTTTCCAGTGTCGCGTAGTGGTCCGCCGCCATCGTATCCCCGGAAATTCTTTTAACTGCCAGTCGATCTGCTTTTTCACCTTCTCGAGATTTGTTGTCCAGCCGTATTCCCCGGTCTCGTAGTTTGCTCCAAAATGCACCTGATAGATCGTCTCTTTCCGGACTGAGGTCTCTTTACAACAATTTTCTCCGCTATTAATACAGGTTTTTCACCTTAAACTCTTTCTCAAGCTCTCTTCTCTGGTCCTTTTTCGCGATATCCGCACGTTTGTCGTACAATTTCTTACCTCTCGCCAGACCGATCTCAACCTTTACGAGACTTCCCTTAAAGTACACCTGAAGCGGGACCAGCGTGTATCCTTTTTCCTGGATCTTTCCCTTCAGCTTGTTGATCTCATAGCGGTGCATCAGGAGTTTCCGCTCGCGGAGCGGATCTTTATTAAAGATATTTCCCTTTTCGTACGGGCTGATGTGCATGCCGTAGATCATGACCTCATCGTTCGTGATCCGCACAAAAGATTCCTTGATGCTGCATTTTCCCATCCTGAGAGATTTTACCTCGGTTCCCGCAAGCGCGATACCGCACTCAAATTTGTCATCGATGAAGAAATCAAAATATGCCTTTTTATTGTTTGCGATCAGCTTAAATCCGCTGCTCTTTGCCATAACTTCGTCCTCTTTTCCGTTCCGGCAGGAGTGTCCCATGCCAGAATCATTTCTATCACAAGGTCTGTCCGCTGCAAAAAACGAAACCGTGCTATCGTTTGTCGAAATTCCGCACCGGAAGGAAATCGATCGTTTTCAGATACCGGTCCACAGAGACGACCTGGATCTTCACGGTCTGGCCAAGCTTGAATTTCTTTCTCGTCCGCTCTCCCACCAGTTCATAGTGTTCCTCATCAAACACATAGTAGTCACCGTCGAGGTTCGCTAAGCGTACCATGCCTTCCACCGTATTCGGAAGCTCCACATAGAAGCCGTAATTGCTGATCCCGGAGATCACGCCGGTAAATTCTTCCCCGATATGGCGCTCCATGAACTGAACTTTCTTTGCCTTATCGGTCTCCCTCTCCGCCTCGTCTGCGAGACGCTCCCGGGAAGATGTCCAGATCGCAACTTCCGGAAGGATCTTCTCATAATGGGCGATCCTCTTTTTCGTGAGACCGCCGTGGAGATTTTCCTTGATAATCCGGTGGATCTGGAGATCCGGGTATCTTCGGATCGGGGAGGTGAAGTGCGTATAATAGTTTGCTGCGAGACCAAAGTGGCCCATGCATTCCGTCGTGTACTTTGCCTGCTTCATTGAGCGGAGTGCCAGTCTCGCGAGCAGCGCCTCCTCCGGGGATCCCGCTGCCTTTTCGAGCAGTTTCTGCATCTCCTTCGGATGAAGCTCGCCGTTCTGGAGCCGGATCGAATAGCCAAAATTGTTGATCAGAATGCCGAAGCGCTTGATCTTCTCACCGTCCGGTTTCTCATGGCTCCGGTACAGGAACGGGATCTGCTGCCAGTAATAATCCTCTGCGACCGTCTCGTTCGCAGCCAGCATGCAGTCCTCGATCAGCATCGTCGCCGCGTTCCGCTCATACGGCCTGATCTCGACCGGGCGTCCCTTTGCGTCCAGGATGATCTTGCACTCCGGGAAATCAAAGTCGACCGCACCGCGCGCCATGCGCTTTTTCCTCAGCACACGGGCCGTCTCGTCGAGAAGCAGGAACATCGGAACGAAATCTGCATATTCTTCGAGGCACTTCTTTGCAAATTCCGCTTTTTCCTTCGATTTCTCTTTCTCCGGCGCATCCGTCTGCGGTTCCTCAGTCCCATTCTTTGCCTCCAGGATCGCATTCACCGCCGTGTATGTCATTCTGCGGTCGATCCGGACGACCGACTCACAGATCTTATGTCCCACGATGATCCCTTTTTCATCGATATCCATGAGACAGCTCATTGCCAGGCGGTCGCAGCCCGCATTCAGGGAACAGATCCCGTTGGAAAGCCGGTGCGGCAGCATCGGGATCACACGGTCCACGAGATACACGCTCGTTCCGCGCTTATATGCCTCCGCATCGAGAGGCGTTCCCTCCTTCACATAGTGACTCACATCCGCAATATGGACTCCGAGATGGTAGATCGTCTCCCCGTTGATCGTCTCCTTAGACACACTGACCGCATCGTCGAGGTCTTTCGCGTCCTCGCCGTCGATCGTCACCATCGGGACATCTCTGAGATCCACTCTTCCGTTCTTCCCGATCTCCTCCGCCACATAGTCTGCGGAGAGTTCCTCCGGCGCATAGGAAACTTCTTCCATCACGTCCTCCGGGAACTCCTCCGGAAGTCCGTAGGCACGGACGATCGACAGGATATCGACTCCCGGGTCATTGATATGTCCGAGGATCTCCTGCACATGTCCCTCCGGATTCTTATTTCTGGTCGCATATGTGTCCAGTTTCACGACTACCTTGTGTCCGGAGACAGCGCCGTTCTCTTTCCCCTGCGGGATAAAGATGTCCATCGTGATCCGTGGATTGTCGGGGATCACAAAGCCAAAGCTTTTATTTTTTTCAAAGGTACCGATCAGCGTCTCGTTGGCATGTTTTAATACCTTTAAAACTCTCGCCTCCGCGCGGCCGCCTCTTCCGTTTTCATCAATAATGACCTGGACCGTATCCCCGTCCATCGCGTCCCCGGTATCATCCGGCGGGACAAATAGATCGCCGTCGCGTCCCTCGATCGTCACAAATCCAAAGCCTCTGTGATGCGCTGAAAAGATCCCCGTCTGCGCAAACACCTCGGATCTCGCGTACTTTCCCTTCTTCGAGATCCCGACCTTGCCGGAAGCGACCAGTTCATTTAAGACCTCTTCCAGATCTTTTCTCTGCTCCTTCGGAACTCCGAGAAGCATCGCGAGTTCTTTTAATTTCATCGGAACATATGTCGGATCCTTCATCAGGGTCAGCAGCATCTGTTTCCGCTCTTCCATTAACGTTTCTTCCATTCTTCTCCTTGTCATATCAAAAACAGTTTTTCAAAAGTTCCCGGCACAGACTTCACGCCGGGCAGCCGCAAATAACCGGATAGATCCTGCGGACAGTTCTCAGACAGTGCAGCTTCCGATCTTCGTGTTAAACAAAAACACTCCTGCACGGGAATGATCGCTGCAGGAGTGTTCGTCATCTTAGAATTAGATTACCTTTAAATTTAATACCAGGGCAAGTACAAAAATCAGGACTGCCGCAATTTTTGTAAATTTCTCAAGGTTGCCTTCCATAGAACGACCTTTATTTTTTCCCCAGTAGCTCTCAGCCACACCGCTGATCGCACCAAGTCCGGAAGTCTTTCCTTCCTGCATTAACACGATCACTGTCATTGCAATACATAAGATAACGAATACAATCGTCAGAATAATTCTAATCACCGACTACACCTCCTGTCCACAATTAAAGTCATCATAACATAAAATAGGATGGCTGTCAATCCTCGTATTTTCCGGGCCGGAACTGATTTTCCGGCATATAAAGGAGTGTGCCGCGCGCGGCTGCTTGCATCAATCTCACTCGTCTTGCAAGTGCACATCATTCGCTGATCGTGACTTAGGGGTCAAAAAACGGCCATCCGCCGCAGGATTTCTCCCACAGGAATGACCGTTCTGTATTATGTCACTTATCGGATATCCGCACCGAGACGGAACTTCAGGTTTCCGAGGATCTTCTTTACAAAGCGCTCGACGTCCGTCGGATCAAGTGCCTTGTCCTCCGGGATGAAGGAGATCTTGAATGCCATGCTCTTCTTGCCCTTGCCGATCTGGTCACCGCGGTAGATATCGAAGAGTTCAACATCTCCGACCTGCTTGCAAGCCTTCTTGATCTCATCGATCAGGCTGCCGCAGCTTGTCTCCTCGTCAACGACCATCGCGAGGTCACGGGTCACGGTATCGTACTCGGAGATCGGTTTGTAGCGCAGACCTTCCGGCATATGGGCAGAAAGTGCTGCGAAGTCGATCTCACCGATGTAGATCTGGTTGTTCGCCTTGCTGTCTTTCGGAAGCTTTAACTCACCGGCAACGCTGTTTGCCAGCTTACCGAAGGAACCAACGCGCTCGCCGTCGCAGAGGACATACGCGGAGATTCCCGGATGGAGATACGGAACATCCTCCGCTCTCTCATACTCAAAGCTTACACCGAAGGAAGCTGCAAGCTCTTCCATCGTTCCCTTTACAGTGAAGAAATCTTCCTGCTCGCCGAATGCCGCGAAGCCGACATGCGGGATCTCGTTCGGGAGCTCTGTGAGCGGAAGTGCCTTCGGATAGTATACGTTTGCATACTCGAAGAAACGTCCGGCTGTGTTGCCTTTCTTCACGTTCTCAACGACTGTATTTAACATGGACGGAGCCAGTGTGGTGCGCATGATGGAAAGGTTTGTCGTGATCGGGTTTAACAGGCGGATCACATTGCGCTCCTTCGCGTCCTCAGCGATATGAAGCGCGTCAAGGTCAGCGTCGGAATAGAATGCCAGCGTGGATACCTCGAAGTAACCCTGGGATACCATCACCTGTTTTAATTTTGTTCTTCTCTTCTGTGCCGGGTTTAATCCGCCGTTTGTGACTGCGGAATCCTTTAAGAAGGTCGGAACGATGTGGTCATAACCGTACTCACGGATGACTTCCTCCGCAAGATCCGGCTCGCCAACCTCGATATCCTCTCTGTAGCGAGGTGCTGTGACAGTCATGACATCGCCGTCGCGCTCAACCTCGAAGCTGAGTCTGCGGAGAATATCGAGAACATTCTCTGCCGGGACCTCGATGCCGAGGATCTTGTTGATGCCGCTCAACGTTGCGGTAAATTTCTTTCCTTCCTTCGGTGCTCCCGCATCCACATCGAATGCGCTCGCTGTGATCTCGCCGCAGCCGAGTTCCTCGATCAGGTGAAGGGCACGCGCCATACCGATCTCAACGGTGTACTCCGCGATACCTTTCTCGTAGTGGCTGGATGCGTCTGTGTTCTGTCCGAGACTTCTCGCAGTTTTACGGATGTTGTCGCGCATGAACTTTGCGGATTCAAAGAGAAGCTGTGTCGTATTCTCTGTGATCTCACTGTTCATTCCGCCCATGATACCCGCAAGAGCAACCGGCTTGCTTCCGTCGCAGATCACAAGGTTATTCTCGTTTAACTTGAATTCCTTGCCGTCAAGTGTCTGGATCATCTCATCCTGCTTTGCACGGCGGACGATGATCTGGGAGCTCTCCAATGTGCTCATATCGAATGCATGCATCGGCTGACCGATCTCGAGCATTACGTAGTTCGTGATATCGACCACGTTGCTGATGCTTCTGAGACCGCAGAGAGCCAGATGACGGCGCATCCATCTCGGGGACTGGCCCGGAGTGATGTTTCTCACGCCATGTCCTAAGTAGCGCGGGCAGAGATCCTGTGCCTCTACTTTAATATCAAGATTTTCATATTTATAATCGCTCTGTTTGTAGTCGAGAGCCGGCATTTTCAGCGGTTTATCAAGAACTGCTGCAACTTCTCTCGCAATACCGAGAACAGACTGGCAGTCTGCACGGTTTGCCGTTACGGAGATATCGAAGATGTAGTCGTCGAGACCAACAACCTTTGCGATATCAGTTCCCGGAACGGTGTCCTTCGGAAGATCCAGGAGACCGTAAACCTCAGCGCCCGGATACAGGTCATCGTTTAAGCCGAGCTCTTCACCGGAGCAGAGCATACCGTTTGACTCGATGCCGCGCATCGGTTTTGCCTTGATCTTGATGCCGCCCGGCAGTGTGGAATTATCAAGAGCCGCCGGTGTGTGCATGCCTGCGTAGACGTTCGGAGCACCTGTGAGGATCTGGATATCATTTCCATACTCGCCGCAGTCTACTTTACACTTGAAGAGGTGTGTTCCCTCGATTGGCTCGCATTCCTTTACGACGCCGACAACGACACGGTCGATCTCAGCGGAGAGATCGATCAGTTCCTCTACCTCAAATCCACAGCCAAAGAGCTTGTCTTCCAGCTCCTGGGCAGTGACATCAATGTCAACATATTCTTTCAGCCAACTAAATGGTACTTTCATGATCTTCTCCCTCCCTTATTAGCCTTTGAACTGCTTCAGGAAACGAAGATCATTCTCATAAAGCAGGTTGATGTTGTTAATACCGTATTTTAACATGGCGATACGCTCGATACCGATACCAAAAGCGAGACCGGAATACTCATTCGGGTCGATGCCGCAGTTCTCAAGAACCTTGTGGTGTACGATACCGCCGCCTAATACCTCGATCCAGCCGGTGTGCTTGCAGAGCGGGCAGCCTTTTCCGCCGCACTCGAAGCAGCTGACATCGACCTCAACGCTCGGCTCCGTGAACGGGAAATAGCTCGGGCGGAGACGTGTCTTTACGTTGCTGCCGAAGATCGCCTGTACAAACTTGTCGAGCATACCCTGAAGGTCGCAGAGCGTGATCTTCTTATCGACAACAAGGCCTTCCATCTGGTGGAACATCGGGGAGTGAGTCGCATCACTGTCGGAACGGAATACACGTCCCGGTGCCAGCATCTTGATCGGCGGCTTCTTCGCATCCATCACACGGATCTGTCCCGGGCTTGTATGGGTACGGAGTAAGATATCTTCCGCTACATAGAACGTATCCTGCATATCTCTCGCCGGATGATTCTTCGCAACGTTTAATCTTGTGAAGTTGTGGTCGTCATCCTCGATCTCCGGACCGTCGAAGATCTCGAAGCCCATTCCTGCGAAAACATCGATCATCTCATTCTCTGTTACGGTAAGCGGATGGAGACCTCCGGCCGGACGCATCTTTGCAGGCATCGTGATATCGACCTGCTCGCTCTTATTGCGGGCTGCGAGCTCCAGCTCATCCATCTTATTCTTCATTTCCTGGTAGCGGGCTTCTACCTGGTTCTTAAATTCATTGATCGTCTTTCCGACGTTCGGGCGCTCCTCCTTCGGAACACTTCCAAGACCCTTCATCAGGTCTGCGATGCTGCCTTTCTTGCCAAGGAAGCTCTGCCAGAACTCACCAAGCTGTTCCTTGGACTGTACACTGCCGAGAGCGGCTTCCATCTGCTCCTTCAGTGCTTTGATCTTCTCTTCCATAGTCCACCTCATTCTTTCGGTATGGTTTTACATTCTATCAGTGCGAGGACAAAAAAAACTCCGTCCCGCCATGGGACGAAGCTGACTCTCCGTGGTACCACCCAGATTCCGCATGCATTCATGCGGCACTCAAACGTCTGTAACGGGACTTCCCGTCCTGCACTACTTAGATCCCTTTCGCACAGGCTGCTCAAGAGTGAATTTACAAAAGTTTCCTTCGGAAGGTCTTTCAGCCGGTGAACCTTCTCTCTGTCATACCGGAACTCTCCTGTACTGTCTCTATCATTGCGTTTCACACATGTCCGATGGTAGCACATTCCCACTGGTTTGTCAAGTCTCACCGGGGCAGAGGCAAAATCAGCACCAAAGCTGCACGCAACGCAGTTTCCCGCCCAAACCTTCTAACAGACACTGTCCCCGCATAATAAGTGTAAAATTTCAGCGAAATTTTCTCTCACTTTCTTGACACATCCAGCCATTTATGGCATCATCAGTTTATAGGCAGGAATAATCTGTTAATATTCCATTCCATGGAATTTATATATGATCTGCCCGCAAAACAAACGAAAAACAACCTCAAGAAAAGGAGGATTCCTATGGATTTTCTGACATTAACCATCGGAAAACAAAAAAACATCGCCCTGATCGCCCATGACAGCAAAAAGCATGAAATGATCGACTGGTGCGAAGCAAACAAAGAAATCTTAAAGGGACACTTTCTCTGCGGCACAGGAACAACCGCCAGAATGATCACCGAAGCCACCGGTCTCCCGGTCAAAGGCTACAACAGCGGTCCTCTCGGAGGAGACCAGCAGATCGGCGCAAAAATCGTCGAAGGACGCATCGATTTCGTCGTATTCTTCTCCGATCCCCTCACAGCCCAGCCACATGACCCGGACGTAAAAGCTCTCCTCCGCATCGCCCAGGTCTACGATATCCCGATCGCCAACAACCGCGCGACCGCCGACTTCATGATCACCTCCCCACTCATGAACGAAGAATATGATCACCAGATCATCAACTTCCACCAGAACATCAAGGAGCGGGCAAGCAAACTGTAGAACTCAAAATGTAAAACCAATCGATGCAAACTAAATTCTACAAAACCTAGAAAGGCATGGAAACACGTTCACAACGTTTCCATGCCTTTCGAACCCTCTGCATTTATCATCTCACGCCAACCAACAGCGGTGAGCTTCCGGGCAGGGGAGCTGGGGATGCGGGGAGGGTTCCTCTTGGCCCGCGGGTGACTGCGTTGGAGAGCAGGGAACACTTGTCTGAGCGCAGCGAGTTGTGTCACAGTACGCAGGCCTTCCTGCCTGCGCACTGTGACAGGATTTTGCCGATGCTTCGCATTCCGAATCGGCAAAATCCGCGACCGCTACTGTATCATACGGAATTTTCAGTTCAGAAAATTCCTATATAAAAGGCGCTGGCTACCTCCACTCGTCCGCCCTTAGCAGTCTCACGCAGGCCTGGAGGAACCCTCCCCGCATCCCCAGCGCCCCTGCCCGGAAGCTCACCGCGTCCCTCTCGCCAATCACATCATTCCTTCATACCTTTATCCAGAAGATCCACCAGCTCCTCCATCTGGCTCTCCCCATACACCTTCAATCCATACCCGGCCAACACCGCCGCCGTCTTCCCCATTCCCTCACGCAGCTTATGCGAAAAACTCCCATCATAAACCCCATTCGATCCGCAGGACGGACTTCTATCCTTCAGGATCGCGATCTCACATCCATACTTCTTCGCTGTCTGCAATGCCGCATCCGCACCGAGAAGAAACTCTCCCGTCACATCCTCGCCCTCCGTATTGATCACCGCCTCATCCGGCATATGGATCTCGGAAGCCGCACGCGGAGTCGGAAGACCGCCCAGCTGTTCCGGACAGACCGGATGGAACTCGGCCTTTCCCTCCATCTTTTTCATAAACTCAAGCACACCCTGATTCCGATTGTTCGTCCCATCCCACTTGCAGTTCTCACCGATGAGACAGGCACTGATAAGAATATGTATCATAATTCTCCCTCTTTCATAGACCAGCTCGCGCAAACCGCAAATCCAGCTCTTTCACGCTCGCTCGATCATCTGCCAATGCAGGCCATCTGTTCGAAAAAAGCAGGACCGCCCCACAAATCAACCTGCGGAAGCGATCCTGCTTTCTCTTTCTATTTTCAGAGATCACGCTGCGTCTTCGCAATCCCCTCTTCACTTGTATCTCAATTCGTTCCGGATCAGATTACATCTGGCTCTTCTTGCTGATCATTGCTCTCTTTCTGAGAGTCGGATCGAGGATCTTCTTTCTGATACGAAGACTCGTCGGTGTGATCTCAAGAAGCTCGTCGGTATCGATGAAGTCTAAGCACTGCTCCAGGCTCATGATCTTCGGCGGAACAAGCTTTAATGCCTCGTCCGCGCTGGAGGAACGTGTATTTGTCAGCTTCTTTGTCTTGCAGACGTTGATCTCGATATCCTCTGCCTTCGGGCTCTGTCCGACGACCATACCGGAGTAAACCTTTACACCAGGTCCGATGAACAGAGTACCTCTCTCCTGAGCGTTGAACAGACCGTAAGTGATGGACTCACCAGCCTCGAATGCGATCAGGGAACCCGTCTTTCTGTAGCTTAACTCACCCTTGAACGGAGCGTATCCGTCAAAGCTTGTATTTAAGATACCGTTACCCTTTGTATCTGTCATAAACTCACCGCGGTAACCGATGAGACCTCTGGACGGGATGGAGAACTCAAGTCTTGTGTAGCCGCCGTTTGTCGGGCTCATTCCCTGAAGTTCGCCCTTTCTGCTCGTGAGCTTCTGGATGACAGCTCCGGTAAACTCATCCGGAACATCCACATAAGCAAGCTCCATCGGCTCTAACTTTCTGTTTCTCTCATCGTATTTGTAGATAACCTCTGCCTTGCTGACAGCGAACTCAAAGCCCTCACGGCGCATGTTCTCGATCAGGACGGACAGATGGAGCTCACCACGTCCGGAAACCTTGAAGCAGTCTGCGGACTCTGTCTCCTCGACACGAAGGCTGACGTCTGTGTTTAACTCACGGAACAGACGGTCGCGGAGGTGACGGGAAGTGATGAACTTACCTTCCTGACCTGCGAGCGGGCTGTCGTTTACCATGAAGTTCATGGAGATCGTCGGCTCGGAGATCTTCTGGAACGGGATCGCCTCCGGCTTCTCCGGGGAGCAGAGGGTATCACCGATGTGGATATCCGGGATACCAGAGATCGCAACGATCTCACCGATCGTCGCACTCTGTACTTCAACTCTCTTTAAGCCATCGAATACATAGAGCTTACCGATCTTTACTTTCTTCATCTTGTCCGGATCATGATGGTTTACGATCACGCAGTCCTGATTTAACTTTAAGGAACCGCTGTCGATCTTACCGATACCGATACGGCCAACGAACTCGTTGTAGTCGATCGTGCTGATCAGGACCTGGGTCTCAGCATCCGGATCACCTTCCGGCTCCGGGATATAGTCGATGATGGTCTCGAATAACGGACTCATGTCCACTTCCGGATCATCTAATTCTTTCTTTGCAAAACCTGCACGGGCGGACGCATATACGAACGGGCAGTCGAGCTGCTCATCGGATGCATCGAGGTCCATGAATAACTCCAGTGTCTCATCGATGACTGCCTCCGGTCTTGCCTCCGGGCGGTCGATCTTGTTGATGCAGACGATAACTCTTAAGTCAAGGTCAAGTGCCTTCTGGAGAACGAACTTTGTCTGCGGCATCGGTCCCTCAAATGCATCGACAACGAGAACAACACCGTCTACCATCTTAAGGACACGCTCAACCTCACCGCCGAAGTCCGCATGGCCTGGGGTGTCGATGATGTTGATCTTTACTCCTTTGTAGAATACAGCCGTATTCTTGGAGAGGATAGTGATTCCCCTCTCTCTCTCGATGTCATTGGAGTCCATGACACGCTCTTCTACTTCCTGGTTTGCGCGGAATACGCCGCTCTGCTTTAATAACTGGTCTACCAGGGTCGTTTTACCGTGGTCAACGTGGGCGATGATCGCAATGTTTCTGATATCTTCGCGTTTGATCTTCATAATCAATCCTCTTTCTTCATCTATAACTGTCCGCACACCGATCATTTTCCGACCCGTTTTGCACAGTCATCTTATCTTGTATCTGTTACATTTCCTGATTTTTGCGTTACCGACTCAAAATTATAGCATTCATGAAATCAAAATGCAATACAAAATCATCCAAAATTCGGGGTGAATTCGCCATTCTTTGTGTTTATTTCTGAGCAATTTGCGGTTAGACATCTCTTACTCTCTGGAGAGCGCCTCTGTTTCCGCCTGAGAAAACAGGCTGCTAAAAAGCCGAAGTCTGCCTATGTTCAGACTGTGTGCCTCCTACGGCATGCGAGCGCGAAAGTCTACACCGTACAGATTGCCGCCCTCTATCTTCTCTTCTGCCATTTCCGTGGGAAATCAGCCCTCAGCCTCTTATGTCCTGGTGCTGATGGCTGGTCTAGAAAAGGATCACTTCCTTATTAAGTGTGCCGTACCACACCTCGTCGCCCTTTTCGATCTTCGCGCTGCCGCTCGTTCCTTCCGTGATCTTCTTTTCCAGACCGTCGTAAGCAGCAACCGGGACGAGAACGGAGAATTCCACCTTATCTGTATACACGCTGTCGAGCACCGTCATGTTTTCCTGCCCGAGAATATACTGGATCTTTCCGACTCCCGTGTAATCGGTCACGATTTTCATCTCAAAGGCGCGCTTCTTCTCCACGATCTCGGAGGCCGCAAGTCCTTCCTTCACCGCACCCGAATAAGCCCGTACAAGTCCTCCGGTCCCGAGCAGTGTTCCGCCGAAATACCTGGTCACCACAACGCAGACATTGTGGACATCCTCGCCGAGGAGCACATCGAGCATCGGGCGTCCCGCTGTCTGGGCAGGCTCCCCGTCATCGCTGCACCTGGTCAGTTCGTGGTTCATCCCGATTGTAAACGCCTGGCAGTTGTGGCGGGCATCCCAGTATTTCTTCTTCATCTCCGCGATAAATGCCGTCGCCTCCTCCTCGGACTCCACCGGCTTTAAGTTCGCGATAAAGCGGGATTTCTTCACCTCAGTCTCCGCCGTTCCGCCTTTATACAAAATTTTTACGCTGTCAGCAGCCATATCTTATCTCCTTTTTCAAAAGTCAGCTCAGCCATTCCCTGCTTCCTGTTTTCATTTGCATATGACAGAAAATTTCCGCCGAAATGTACAAATGCAACCAATCCAACGGTGTATTTTTCTATGTTCCCTGTATATAGCTGAGTGTCGTTTCTGAATTCCACATCATGGAAAGTCGCCCATGATATTTATCTTTTTGTCATATTTTTGACGAATCCGACCACAAAATGTAATTTTTCCTTCATATTTCCCCACTTTGCGGTCAAAAATATCATAATACAAACCAAACTTTTCCACAATAACTATTTATAAATGAAAGAAACTTTGCTATAATTAGGGAATGACAAAGGAGGCATCCTGAATGAATTATGGAAAAAACGAGGTGGAAAAGACACTCTGCAAAACAAATTCCAGGGCTCAGAAGATTACCTCACATCTGGTACTTCTTCTCACAAAGATCATCCTGATCCTTGTCCTGTTTGCGGCGGTGCTTGGGATCAGCTTCGGCTACGGGATCTTCAAGGGCGTGATCGATGCGGCCCCGGAGATTGATGTGGCGAGCATCGAACCAAGCGGTTATGCCACCATGGTCTATGACAGTAAGGGAAACCTCACGGAAACGCTCGTAAAATCCGGAGCGAACCGTCTTGAGGCATCCTACGAGGAACTTCCCCAGTGCCTGATCGACGCCTTCGTTGCGATCGAGGATTCCAGGTTCTGGTCCCACAAGGGCGTTGACGTCCGTTCGATGGTCCGTGCGGCCGTCGGGATCATCACCGGCGACTCCAGTGCCGGCGGCGGAAGTACCCTGACCCAGCAGCTCATCAAAAACAATATCTTTGAAGGCGGAAATGAGGACACCTTCGGAGAAAAGCTTGAGCGAAAGATCCAGGAGCAGTATCTGGCGATCCAGTTAGAGAAGATCATGGATAAAAAGATCATCCTCAAAAACTATTTAAACACGATCAACCTTGGAAACAACACCCTGGGCGTAAAGGCGGCGGCTCTCCGCTACTTTGACAAGGACGTCTCGGAGCTCACGCTCTCAGAGGCAACGGTCATCGCCGGTATCACCCAGAACCCGTCGAGATTCAACCCGCTCTCCGAAAACGGAAGAAAGCGCAACGAGGAAAAACGCCGCGTCATCCTCCAGTACATGTACGAGCAGGGAAAGATCACGAAGGACGAACAGGAAGAGGCTCTCGCCGATGACGTTTACTCCCGCATCAAAAACGTGGATATCGTCACAAAGGAGACCCAGACTCCGTACTCCTACTTTACCGACGAGCTGATCGACCAGGTGTTAAAAGCATTGCAGGACAAAAAAGGCTACACGGAGACACAGGCCTACAATCTCCTCTTCTCCGGCGGTCTTGAGATCCACACCACCCAGGATCCTGATATCCAGTCCGTTGTGGATACGGAGATCAGCAATCCTGAAAACTATGACGTGGTCTACTACTCGATCGACTATCGGCTGTCGATCCAGCACGCAGACCAGACAACAACGAACTATTCTGATGAGACTTTAAAGACATATTTCCGCAAGGATCTCGGAGAATCTAACTTTGACGGCCTGTTCACCTCGAAAGAAAAGGCGGATGAGGCGATCGAGAAATACCGGACGGCGATGACAAAGGAAGGCGATACGATTCTCGGTGAATCCGTACACTACGTACTCCAGCCGCAGGCGTCCTTCGTCCTCATTGACCAGTCCAACGGCTATGTAAAAGCCCTGAGCGGCGGCCGCGGGCAGAAAGAAGTCAGCCGTTCCTTAAACCGTGCGACAAACACGCTCCGCCAGCCTGGATCTACTTTCAAGGTCATCACATCCTTCGCTCCGGCGATCGATACATGCGGAGCTACCCTCGGAAGTGTCTATTATGATGCTCCGTACACGATGGGAACAAAGACATTCCGGAACTGGTACAGCAGCAAAGGCTATATGGGCTACAGTACGATCCGTGACGGTATCGTCTACTCCATGAATATCGTTGCCGTGCGCTGTATGATCGAGACTGTGACACCTCAGCTCGGCGTGGAATACGCGAGAAACCTCGGGATCACCTCCCTGACGGACAGCGATTACAACGCCTCTACCGCTCTCGGCGGTATTACAAAAGGTGTTTCCAACCTGGAGCTGACGGACGCGTTCGCTGCGATCGCAAACGGCGGTATCTACACGAAGCCGGTCTTCTTCACCCAGATCCTGGACCACAGCGGAAAAGTTCTTCTGGAGAATGAGCCGGAGACAAAACGTGTTCTCAAGGATTCCACCGCATTCCTTCTCACGGATGCGATGGCACAGTCGATGGAGAGCAGCCGCATGTTCGCCTCCTCCGGAGTCAGCTTAAACTCCACCAGTGCGGTGGCTAATATCCCGGGGATGTCCAATGCCGGTAAATCCGGTACGACAACGAGCAACAACGATATCTGGTTCGTCGGATTTACCCCGTATTACACGGCGGGAATCTGGTCCGGATGTGATGATAACCAGAAGATCTCCGCGATCGGAAGCAGCACTTCCTACCACAAGAAGATCTGGAAAAAGATCATGACAACAATCCACGAAGGACTTGCAGATACCGGTTTCCCGGTTCCGTCTTCCGTCACGACCGCCCAGATCTGCCGGAAATCCGGAAAACTCGCGATCCCAGGCGTCTGCGATCATGACCCGAGAGGAAGCGCCGTCTACACGGAATATTTCGCAAAGGGGACAGTTCCCACCGAGGTCTGCGATCATCACGTCCAGCTGACCGTCTGCAGTGAATCCGGCGGTCTTGCGACCGAATACTGTCCGGAAAAGACCACGAGAACCTTCATGGTGATCCCGGAAGGTGAGTCCGGCGGAACGGATGATTCAAAGTACCGCTCACCTGGAACCTGCACGATCCACGGATCGTCTTCCGTTGTAGTCCCGAGCGATGAGACGTCTGATGAAAACAGCTCCTCTCAGGCTGAGACCACGCAGGAAACGGTTCCCGAGACCACAAAGGCAGCGCCGAAATCGCCGCTTGACCAGGTATATATCCCGAGAGGTCCCGGATACGAATAAAATCCATAGGAAATACGCCATACAGAAATTCCTGCATGGCGTATTTTTATGAGCATATATCCGGTTTCCCTGTATACAAAAAAGAGTCTGAGACGTTGCATAAAAGTAAGCTCTTTTCCATTAAGAAAAATCCCCCGGCACTTTCCATACCGGGGGATTTTTCTTAATTTACGCGAAGCGTGTTTTCATTTACATCATGGCATTTTCTGTAAATTCTGACTGTGATCCGCTCGCTTTATTCTGCTTTTCTCTTCTTCATCTCTTCGATCATCACCGGAAGAACCTTTGTGACATCTCCGACAATTCCGACATCGGCCACATCAAAGATGGATGCGTCCTCATCTTTATTGATCGCTACGATATATCCGGAACCGATCATACCGGATACGTGCTGGGTCGCACCGGAGATTCCGCATGCGATGTAGAGCTTCGGAGCGACGATCTTGCCGGACTGTCCGACCTGGTGGGCTCTGGATACCCAGCCCTCCTCGATCGCCGGTCTTGTAGCGCCTACAACGCCTCCAAGTACCTCTGCAAGCTGTTCCACAAGAGCAAAATTATCCTTGCTTCCCATTCCTCTTCCGCCGGATACGATGACCTGGGCTTCCTCGAGGTTGACGCTCTCAGCGATCTCCTTTACAGTCTCAACGACCTTTGTGCGGACATCCTCTGCTGTCACATCCTCATCTGCAACCTCTCCGCTCCTGCTCTCATCCAGATTCTTTGCGAAGGATCCGGAACGGACAGTCGCGATATGCGGAAGGTTCTCTCCCATCTTCATGTCGTTTAATACATTTCCGTTGTAGGAAAGTGTTGTGTAAACACCGTCTGCAGTGATCCCTGTCACATCCGTCGCACAGCCGGACTCAAACGCTGCCGCAACTGCCGGAGCGATCATCTTTCCTTCCGGTGTTCCTGCCATGTAGAGAGCCTTCGGCTGATATTTTTCCACAAGCTTTGTAAGGATCTCTGCTTTCTCTGCTGCCTGAAGCTCATTGCTTCCTGCTGTGAGGACTTTTGCCGCTCCTGCTGCGATCACAGGCTTTGTATCGGTATCTTTCCCGAATACGACTGCGAGGACTTCCTCTCCTGCTGCTTTCGCAAGCTCTGCTGCCTTGCTGACTGTCTCGAGTGCAGCTCCGATCGCAGCGCCGTCTGCGCTCTGGACGCAGACCATGATATTCTTTCCATCTGTATATTTCATTTTTTCATTTCCTTCCACGACTAGATTGCTGCAGTTCATGAACATTTCTGCCATGAACTGCATTCAGACCGGCAAATCAGGCAGTCTTAGAGCGCCTTTGCCTCATCCATCATGGCAAGTGCCTGGTGCACTGCCTCCTCCGGATCTTCCACCTTGATCTTTGTTCCTGCAGCTCTCTTTGCCGGCTCATAGACCTTGAGGACCGTTACCTGAGCCTCTGCCTTTTCTGCCGCTGCGAGCTCCTCGAT
Organism: Clostridium sp. CM74B_53; assembly: GCF_036318045.1. Lineage (NCBI taxonomy): Bacteria > Bacillati > Bacillota > Clostridia > Eubacteriales > Clostridiaceae > Clostridium > Clostridium sp. CM74B_53. The sequence continues at coordinate 48,611 of NZ_JAWQDE010000007.1, forward strand.
CGGTTTCTTTCTCGCTGCCATCTTGCTCTTGATCGTCGGATAGCGCGGGTCATACTCCGGCTTATTGACGGTCACAACGCACGGAAGAACGGACTCGATCATGCGGTAACCTTCCTCAGTCTCCTGTTTTGCTGTCACTTTGCCCTCGCCGGCTGTGATATCAACGATGTCAGCAGTTACCGGAACGTCAAGCTCCTTTGCGAGGATCGTTCCAACCTGTCCGGATGCAAAGTCTGTAGTCTCCTTGCCGCAGAATACGATGTCAAATTTCTTTCCTGTCTTCTCCTCGATCTCTGCTTTTGCGGCCTGGAGTTCTTTTGCGATGACCTCCGGATCCGCATTCTGATATGCGTCATCTGCTGCCAGATATGCATAGTCAGCGCCGACTGCCAGACAGTTCTTTAAAGAGTTCTTAACGCTCTCATCACCGATAGAAAGAACTGTGACCTCTCCTCCTGCTGCCTCTTTTAAGCGGACTGCCATCTCCAGTGCATATGTATCAAATGCGTTTACGACCGGTGTCACACCGTCGAGCGCCGGTGCGCCTGTCTTCGGATCCAGAGCGATCTCTACGGAATCGTCCGGAACCTGTTTTACACAAACTAAAATTTCCATGTTATCCTCCAAACTTATTCGCAGCTGTTCAGTCCCCTCACAGGTATTACGGTCAGCGCAGCAAGTGCGCAGACCTGCTGAACAGTTCCCTTATTTCATTATTTATTTCCCGATCACATTATTTGCAACAACGATCCTCTGTACCTCGTTGGTGCCCTCAAAGATCTGGAAGATCTTCGCATCTCTTAAGAGCTTCTCGACCGGGTATTCTCTGCTGTAGCCGTAACCGCCGAACATCTGGATCGCCTCGGAAGCAACTTCCATCGCAATGTCGGATGCGTAGCATTTCGCGATCGCGGATTCCTTGCTGTACGGAAGTCCCATATCCATCTTTGTCAGGGCATGTGCGACCATCTGACGGGCAGTCTCGGTCTTGATCTCCATATCGGCTACCTTAAACTGTAATGCCTGGTTCTTGATGATCGGTTTGCCGAACTGGATCCTCTCTTTGCCGTATGCGACAGCCTCATTGATGCCTCTCTGTGCAATACCGGTCGCCACGCAGCCCATCCATGCACGCGCCTGGTCGAGCGTCTTCATTGCGATGCCAAAGCCCTTTCCTTCCTCACCGATGAGGTTCGCTGCCGGGATCCTGCAGTCTTCCAGAACAACATCGCAGGTGTTGGAAGTACGGATTCCCATCTTGTTCTCCTCATGGCCGGTGGAGAGACCCGGAGTCCCTGCATCGATCAGGAACATGGAGATTCCCTTTACGCCTTTGGACTTATCTGTCATCGCCGTTACACAGTAGAAGGAAGCGACGCCGCCGTTTGTGATGAAGCACTTTCTTCCGTTTAATACATACTCATCGCCGTCTTTGACTGCGGTCGTCTTGCCTGCACTGGCATCGGAACCTGCACCCGGCTCTGTTAAGCAGAATGCACCGAAACCGCCGTCGAGAACGAGGTCGCAGACATGCTGTTTCTGCTCTTCATTTCCTGCGATCAGAACCGGCTTCATTCCAAGGCCGCTCGCAGAGATCGTGGTCGCAAATCCGGCATCTGCGATCGCCATCTGCTCGATGAGTGCTGCTACATCCACACGGGAAAGTCCCGGTCCGCCGTACTCTTCCGGAACCTCGAGAGCCTGATATCCCTGCTCGATCGCTTTCTCATAAATTGCCTTCGGCCATTCGCCGGAAACATCGTATTCTTTGCACTGTTCAACAACTTCTTTGTCACAGAAATTTTTTACATCCTGCAGGAGATCCTGCGCTTCTTCAGAAATTAAATATGCCATAATCGATTTCCTTTCGTGTCTCTTTTTGTTTGACCGGTGCGTGGGAGCACACCGGCCGGCAGTTATTTGACAAATATGGTGTACGGCGGCTGCCAAATGGGGAGGAAAGCGGCTGCCGCCGGGGGGAATCATAAACGGATCGTTATGCCTCTTCCTTCGGGTCATAACAGATCTTGCCCGGATTTAAGATCATCTTCGGGTCGAAGGTCTCCTTGATACCGCGCATCAGGCGCATGTTGACCGGACCGGCAAACTCTGCGAGGTAGCCTTTCTTTCCGAAGCCGATCCCGTGCTCACCGGAGATCAGGCCGCCGAGTTCTGCTGCCTTCTTGTAGATGTCTGCCATAAACTCGGAAACTTCTTTCTTGAAGGTCTCCTCATCCAGATCGTTCGCGCAGGTGTAGATATGTAAGTTGCCGTCTCCTGCATGTCCGAAGCTCTTGACTGCGAAATCATATTTCTCGGAAACACCTTTGACATATGTCAGATATTTTGCGATCTGGTTGACCGGAACAACAACGTCGCACTCGTCGAGGAGTTTTGTCTCCGCCTCGATCGCCTCGAGGAAGGAGCTTCTCGCTGCCCATGCATCTTTCTTCTTTGCAGGTGTGTCCGCAACGAGAACATCGACTGCTCCCGCGTCAAGAACAATTTCAGCAACCTGCTCGGTGAGCTCTTCCAGCTGGTCCATGCTGTCACCATCGAATGTCACAAGAAGGTAAGCACCGATGTCAACACCTTCGGCCTGCTTCGGGAATACGCTCTTTCCGAGATAACGCTCGGAAGCGAGGACGATCTCTTTCTCCATGAACTCCACTGCCTGCGGCTGGAAATGATTCATGAAGAACTTCGGAACGGTCGCGATACAGTCTTCCAGGTTCTCATACGGGATGATCAGGCTGATCGTCTCCTTCGGAGCCGGGATGAGTTTTAAGGTGAGCTCGGTGATGATGCCGAGTGTTCCCTCAGAACCGATCATCAGGTTCAGCAGGCTGTAGCCGGTACTTGTCTTGGAGACCGTCGCGCCCATTTTTACGATCTCACCTGTCGGAAGGACAACCGTCATCGCGCGCACGTAATCTCTTGTGCATCCATATTTTACTGCGCGCATGCCGCCTGCATTTGTGGAAACATTGCCACCGAGTGTTGCGAATTTTTCACCCGGATCCGGCGGATATAAGAGTCCCTGTTTCTGTGCGTCTTCCGCGAGGTCGTTTAACAGAACGCCCGGCTCTACGCGGACAACAAAGTTTTCAAGGTCATATCCGAGGATCTTGTTCATCTTGGTCATGTCGATCATGACGCCGCCATCAACAGCAACCGCCGCTCCGGTAAGACCGGTTCCTGCTCCTCTCGGGATCACCGGGATGGAGTTCTCATAACAGACTTTCACGATCGCTGCAATGTCCTCTGTGGTTGTCGCCTCGATCACAACCTCCGGGATTCCCTTTCCGTAGATCGGCATCTCATCATGAAAATAGTCGCTGTTGATCTCCTCACCTGCGTATACTTTTCCCGGAACGATCGCTTTGAACTGTTCCAGGATCTCAGGCGTCACCTGATTGTACTTCTTTGCTTCCATGTTTGTTTCTCCTCTTCTCATATCCTAAATTTTCAGTCATTCCGTATTGCTGTCTTTCTATTTTTTCGTGTTTCTCACGATCACGGATACCCCGTCCGGGATCACGGTGATCCCCGCATCCGTTTTGCCAAGGTACGCATCCGCCATCCGGATCGCTTCCTCCACACTTTCCGCGTAATCCATCTGCATATCCCGCACCATGGATTCCGGTGCACCGGTCACCATGATCACCTTGTGTTTTAAAAGGATCCTGCACAGGATCTGTGCTTCCCACTGATCCGGGATCGTCTTCTCCATCGGTGTGTCGAGAAACTGCTTCATAATCGCATTTTTGTCTCTTCCGCCTGCAAAGGTGTCATAGAGAGACTGACCGCCGTGACCCTGTCCGCACTCTGCGACCATGATGATCACTCCGCCCGGATTGCAGGTGGCCTCCGCAGCCGTCATTCCCTTTACCGACTGGTAAATGTTCTGGTCGAGCGGGTAACCTCCGTTTGTGGAGATCACGATGTCTGCCGGGATCGCGTCAACTCCGGAAAGTTTATCGACGAAGCGGCATCCTTCTCTGTGTGCCTGATCGAAGTTCCCGGCATACGCCCGGATGACTTTCTTGTTCTCATCGAGGACCACATTGACGATGAAGGCAAGCTTCAGGGTCTTTGCCGCAAATACCATATCTTTGTGGATCGGATTTCCATCAAGGATTCCCGTTCTTGCATTCGGACTGTCGATAAATTTGGAGCAGTGGTTTGCCATGACCGTCTCCGCACTGGAAACTCCCGGAAGAATGCTCTTTCGCCCTCCGGAAAATCCGGCAAAGAAATGCGGTTCGATAAAGCCCTCCGAGATCAGAAGATCCGCCTCCGCAGCGATCCGGTTGACCTTTAAGATCCCGCCGGACGGGAGAACTCCCATCTCCTTCATCTCCTCTTTGTTGTGGCTTTTATGTACCACAAAGCGGATATCGTCGCGGTCCAGGTATTCCTCACCGAACTTATCTGCCAGCTCCTCTCTCGTGGTCTCCCTGTGGAAACCTGTCGCGATCAGAACTGTTAATTTCGCATTCGGATTGCCTTCCTTGATCTCCTTTAACATTTCCGGAAAAATCACTTTGCTCGGGACCGGTCTCGTGTGGTCACTTGCGATCAGGACGATGTTGTCTTTTCCCTTCGCAAGTTCTCTCAGACGAGGTGATCCGATCGGGTGCTCCATCGCATCCCTCACGATCTCGCGCTCCTGTTTCTCTGCATGGTATCCATGCGCTCCGGAAACCAGGATCCCCCGCAGCCGCTCGTCCGGAATACAGACCGTCTTGTTCTCTCTTCCGTACGGAAGTGTGATGTTTGCCATATTCCCCTCCAGTCTGACATGAAATGTCGTTTCCTGTCTTTCCTGTCCTTTTCCTGCTATCTTTTTGATCGTATCGATCATCGTTTTTTATTGGTAGTACCAATCATATTGCTTTTAAAACAATGTGAACATTTGTTTTTACTATGCGCACATTGTTGTTTCTTCGCTTCTTATTGGTAGAACCAATTAGTCTTAAAAAATAACTGCTCTCATAAGCAGTGTATTTTTTCTGATACAAGGATAGCGCTGTCTTGTATTTTTGTCAAGACATTTTGTTTTTCTTTGCATGAATTTCGCACAGATTGTCTGATTTTTGTCAATCTCAGGAAGTCTGCTCCTCTTTTCTTTCTCCGTGCTCTGCAGGCCGGATCTCTTTCCAGTTCCTCTGAATCGTTTACGATTCCTGATTCCGGTTCTCTCCTGCTCCTTACATATACTGATAAATATAATGGAAATGGAGTTTCAGTCCCTCTCGTGCCTTCTCGATATTTCCTTCCGCAAAACCTTCCGCCAGCGTCCGGTGCGCACGGCTCAAAAACTGTTCGCTGTGCATTCCTTCGATAATCTTTCCGCGCATCTTCGGGATATACTCATCCATGATCTTATTGAGTGCTTTATAGTTCGCGATCATGCAGAGATTCCCGCCCGCCTCGATCAGAAGATAGTGGATCGCCTTGTCCCAGCGGACACGCTCCTCCTCCGTCTCAGCATTCTCCAGTTTTTCCAGATATGTCATCATTTTTTCGCGCTGCTCCGCGGTTGCCTGGCGGACCCCGCTCTCAAGCGCTCCCCATTCCAGGGTGGACCGGAATTCCGTGATCTTATCCACATCGATCTTTTTTAAGATGAACATGAATGAGAGCATCTCCGCGAGGATCTCATCAAAATTTCCGGAGACATAATTCCCGGCTCCCTGCTGGCTCTCCAGGACTCCCATGTTCTCCAGGATCCGGAGTCCTTCTCTTGCAGAGTTGCGGCTGATCTCCAGTTTCTGGGCGAGCTCCCGCTCCGGAAGAAGTTTTTCTCCCGCCTGGATCTCTCCGCTTCCGATCCCTTTCTTTACATATTCAATGACTTTTTCATAGGATTTCTCCATCGTTTCTGATCCTTTCCACCAAATCATTTCCTGTCCGGAACCGTCATGCCTTTCACGCTCCGCATTCCGAATCGGCAAAATCCGCGACCCCATTGGTATCATACGGAATTTTCAGTTCAGAAAATTCCTACCCGCTAAAAGTAACGGAATTTTTCCTCTTCAGGATAGAAAAAAGGAATGTGCCATGGCACATTCGTATGTCCTTCGCAGCCGCCGGCAGCTCCTTTCGGATACATGATAATTGAAAGCTGCAGCCGGTATCATGTACCGGCTGTAGTCTTTCACGCCTTTCCGTTATTACGCTTCCATTGCCTTTTTGATCGCATCAAATAATTCGTCATATGTCTCATATGCCGCAAGCTCCGGGTGATCCTTTTTTATCTGCTCCGTGCTGCGGAATAAGAATCCCGCCTTGCTCGCCTCGATCATTCCGAGGTCATTGTAGCTGTCGCCGCTCGCGATCGTCTCAAATCCGATCGACTGGAGCGCCTTTACCGTCGTATACTTCGACTTCTCGATCCGCATTTTAAACCCTGTGATCGTTCCGTCCGGGGCAACCTCCAGAGAGTTGCAGAAGATCGTCGGCCAGCCGAGTTTTTTCATCAGCGGCTTTGCAAACTGCGTGAAGGTGTCACTGATGATGATAACCTGTCCCATCTCACGAAGCTTGTCCAAAAACTCTTTCGCGCCCGGGAGCGGGTCGATCTTTGCGATCGTCTCCTGGATCTCCTTCAGACCAAGACCGTGTTCCTTTAAAATTCCAAGTCTCCAGTTCATCAATTTATCATAATCCGGCTCATCTCTCGTCGTTTTCTTAAGCTCTGGGATCCTGCTCTCCTCCGCGAATGCGATCCAGATCTCCGGCACGAGAACTCCTTCCAGGTCAAGACACACGATATCCATAATCAGTTCCTCCTCATTGATCGTACTTCTATGTCGCAATGTAGATATTATACCATCATCCACTGTAAAAATCCAGAACTGCTTTCTGATCGTGTCCACAGAATTTCACCCGGAATTTCATTGTGCACCGAATTTTTCTCCTGCATGTACCCGAAGGCACCACACTCAAACTCACTGCCTATTCCTGTCCCTGCAAACCGGCGACTGTTTTCAGATATTCATACATCACCCGCGCCCCGTCACAGATACTTGAAATTTCTGTGTGCTCAGATGGGTTATGGGAAATTCCGCCGCGGCACGGGATGAATACCATGCCGGTGTCGCAGATATCCGCAAAAGACATGGAATCATGGCCGGCACCGCTCGGCATTCTCCGGCTCGAGATCCCGAGCTTCTTTGCCGCCTGTTCCAGGCCGTCTTCCACCTCGGAGCTCATCCTGATCGGCGGGATGCTGTTGATCTTTTCCGCCACATACTCAACGCCGCGCTTTTTGCAGCTTTCCCGCACAGCGGCCTTGAAATTCCGTTCCATGCAGTTTAAGCTGTCCTGATCGATCCCGCGCATGTCCACGCCGATCTCTACACGTCCCGGGATCACATTTAAAACGTTCGGATAATTCTGGATCACGCCGACGGTCGCAACGGACTGGTACGCAGATTCCTGCTTTCCGATCTTTTCTAACTCCAGGATAATCTCCGCCGCCGCACACAGCGCGTCACTCCTCATGTCCATCGGCGTCGCTCCGGAATGTTCCGCCATTCCTCTCAAATACACCCGGTACCGGATCGGTCCCGCGACCGTGCCGACGATCCCGACCTCCGTCTGATATTCCTCGAGGACCTTTCCCTGCTCGATATGGAGTTCCAGATAACGCCCCACACCGGAGATCTGTTTCGGATGAAGGTTCAGACCGCGGCTGGCAAAGATCTGCTCCAGAGTCTCCCCGTTTTTCGCAGTCAGATGTCCGATATCCTGCTTGTAGACTTCCTTCGTGATCAGTCCGCTTCCGATCGTACAGCAGCCGAAATTGCTCGACTCCTCACAGCGGAATGCACCGACCCGCAGCGGGATCCGGAGACCGTCCTCCTTCGCCCACTTCATCACCATAAGTCCCGCGATCACACCCGCGACGCCGTCATAGCGGCCGCCGTCGATTACGGAATCGAGATGCGAACCGATCAGCGTATACCCCATCTCATCCGTATTGGCCACATAAGTATTTCCGACCTCATCCGTATGGATCGATCCGCCGAGTTCCCTGCCGAGTCCCTTGAAGACCTCATGCATCGCGTCCTCCGTCTCCGTATAGCCAAGTCTTGTCACACCTCCCTGCGGCGTGCTCCCGATCTCATAAAAACTCTGAAACAGTCTTTCACAGTACTGAATATCCTTGGGTTTATGCTTCATATGCGCTTCCTCCTGCGTATGCTCATGTTTATCGTAACTGTCCGCCTGTTCTCCTTCAGGAAACAGATTTCCAGTATGCTTTTTCTGATAATATCATTATAAACGCAAAATACTCAGAATCATATGTGTATTACGACAAAAAAAGAGGATTGTTTTTGGCGTTACAGACAAACAACTCCTTCCACCCGGATCACGGTTTTCCGTTTTTCATTTTCAGGGAATCGAAGTCATGTAAACCAAGAAAGAACCCTGCATTCTATACTGCTATACCCCCGCTCCCAGCTTCCACGCCAGTACCGCCATATAGATCATAAAATTGTCCTCCGGTTTCTTAAGATCCAGCCCCGTGAGCGCCTGGATCCGCCCCAGGCGGTATTTCACGGTATTCTTATGTGCATGGAGAAGTTCCGCTGCCTGATCGAGGTTTCCGGAACAGCTAAAATAAGTTGCAAGTGTATCGAGGAACTCCTGACTCTCCACAGGTTTTAAGATTTCTTCAAATGTTTTTCCCCTTCCGGATTCAAAAAACTCCTGAAGCGCACAGAATGCCCGGACTTTTTCATACTGACAGACACTCGTCTCCGGCCAGAGCTTTCTCTGGACCCGGATCGCCTGAAACGCATCGCTGTATGTATCCCGGATCCCGGTAAGACCTCTCCGGACCGATCCGGCCGCACAGACGATCCGGTCCGCCCCGGCATCCCAGAGTTCCCGGATCTTCTCCTCCGTAAACAGATCCGCAAGGACCGTCCTGACCTTGTCCTCCGTCTCTCCCTCTGCCAGGAGAAGATATCCCTTCTTTAACGGGATCCGGATACACTCCGTGATCTCCGTTCTCTCCCTAAAGAGTCCAAGAACCGCTCTGGCAAGAAAACGGATCCCCTTCCAATCCTGCTCGTCCGGCACGACCATCTTCCTAAAATTGATCACGACCGCCGCAAACCAGTCATGCTCCACATCCATCCCAAAAAGTCTCCCGCGCTCCGCCATCAGGACCCTGTCACTGTAATTCTCGTATAGAATATCCTTCACATATTTCTCCAGGATCGCCGAATTTCCTTCCTCCTCAAAGATCAGGTTCATCACGTTCACGATAATATCAATATAAGGAAGAGCTTCCGGCAACTCCAGGATCGGCAGCCCCACTTCATCCGCCTCTTCCCGCACACGATCTGAGATACACGCCACATACGGCCCCGTCTTCACCGCGATACAACAGCAAATGTCCGCGACCTCCCGGATCAGCGCACACTGCTCCTCCTCACTCTTCCTCACAGAATAAAAACTCGTGATCAGAAAATCATTCCCCTTCAACCACTGCCTGATCTCCGGAACCTCCATCACCGTCACATGCTCCACTTTCCCAGAAAGCCCCGCTTCCCCTGCAAGGACACGCACTCCCCGCATGACCGGAAGCTTCAAAACATCACTCACCTTCGCCATAAACGATCCTGTCTCCTCCTGTCAGTCATCCCACACCATATCCATACGATAGACTCCCCACATACAGCATCCCCTCCATGAGCCATCCATCTTCCTCCGCTCCGGCAACACTGACCAGTGTTCTCATAATGTATGATTATAACGTGTATTCGCAAAAGATTCCATGTATTTTTACATGCCGCCATCACTCTTTATCCCCTGGAGAAGAAACATCCTTTACTGTGCAAAATCATCTATCATACCTCCTCATCTCCCCACATTCCAAACATCCGCGCCTTTTTGCCCTTCCAGGGCAAAAACAGCCCACCCATGCCAATACACAGCGGCGGGGAGACTCCGGGCACGGACCGCCTGATTCCGGAATCCACCAAGCGTCCGCGCCCGGAGTCTCCCCGCCGCGTACCCCCCTATTCCTTCATCCCCGGCCGAAACACGATCGCCCCCAGATACCCAAACACCAGCGCCCCGCTGATCCCGACCGCACTCGCCGTAAATCCTCCCTTAAAGACTCCCAGCACACCATCCTCGCTCATCGCCTTCACAACGCCTTTCCACAGCGTATTCCCAAACCCTAAAAGCGGAACCGTCGCTCCGGCCCCCGCCCACTCTGCAAACGGCTCATAAACGCCAAGGAATCCCAGAACACTCCCGCTGACCACCAGCAACACCATGATTCTCCCCGGCATCATCTTTGTCTTTTCCATCAGGATCTGCACCAGCATGCAGATCAATCCACCGACCACAAACGCTTTTATATATTCCATAGTGGCACCTTCTCCTGATATAATTCTCTAATATAAAAATCTCCAGCAGTTATTTTCAACCTCATAGCTACTACTGCGCGCAGTGAACACTACCTTCAGCCGCACAGCCACCGGCACAAGCTACGACACCTCCAGCACCACCGCATGCGCGATCCCCGGCACACTCTTCCCCTCATTAAAACTCACCGTCGAAAGCAGCGCTCCCGTAGGCAGAAACAGCACCCGCTTCCACTCCCCGCTCCGGATCTTCGGCAGAATATATCCGCACAATACCGCAGCCGAACACCCGCAGCCGCTTCCTCCGGCGTGGGTATCCTGCTCCTCCGGTGAAAACATCTCAATCCCGCAGTCCATATATCGGCTCTCGATCCGGTATCCCGCCTGCATGAGATAATCGAGAAGAAGTCTCCTTCCGACAGTCCCGAGATCACCGGTGATGATCTGATCATAATGCGTCTCATCCACCCCGAGATCCCGGAAATTCCTGACGATCGTATCGAGCGCCGCCATCGCCATCGCCGCGCCCATGTTCATGGAATCATGAAAATCCATGTCCACGATCTTTCCGGTCGTCACCGCCGTGATCTTCGCAAGCGGCGGCTCCTCTCCCCGATAACTCCCGGAAGATAGGATCACCGCACCGCAGCCTGTCACCGTCCATGTCGCCGAATACGGCCGCTGATTCCCATACTCCAACGGAAACCGGAACTGCTTTTCCGCCGAGGCAAAATGGCTGGACGCGCTCACGAGCACATGGTCTGCGAATCCGCCCTCCACGCACATGGCACCCAGCCCCAGTCCTTCTCCCATCGTGGAACAGGCCCCGTAAAGTCCGAACATCGGGATCTCCAGATTCACATTCCCGAACGACGTCGCAATGAGCTGAGCCAGAAGATCGCCCGCAAACGAGTACCGGATCTCCTCCCTGGAAAGCCCGCTCTTTTCGATCACAAGCCCCGCAGTCCTGCTCTGAAGCTCGCTCTCCGCCTCCTCCCACGTTTTCTTCCCCAGCATGGGATCCAGCTCCACCCGGTCAAAACATGTCCCCAACGGCCCGTCCCCCTCCTTCTTTCCCACGGTTGAAGCTGCGGCGGTAATCACTGGCGGAGTTTCAAATACAATGCTCGCCCGACCCCGCTGTTTTTTTCCTTCTCCTGTTTTTCCTTTCATTTCATTCCTGCTCCTGTCTTTTATTTCTCAGCGGATATTTGCAATCCGCTTTCGCTGCCTGCTCATAGCCAAACAACCGTTCCGCAACTTCTCCCATATGATCTGCTGCTCCGGTTTTCCCGTTGCCATTCATGGTCAAGAAGTTTCCGTACACTGTGACAGCATGCAAATGTTTGATACCGATATCTTCCCCAAAATGAAAAAAAAGATGCGGAAATCCAGCACTCTCTGAATTTCAGCATCTTTTTCATTTCCATATTTTATTTCCATATCTGCGTTTCGCGCGTTACGATCAGCCCTCAAACGGCTTTACATCTTTGACTGCTTCCTTCGGAATGATCTCATGGTCCTCATCATCGATATCGATGAGTTTATACTTGTCGTTGCCCATGTGGAGTTCCTTCATATAGGAAAGCTGGCGAAGACCATGGCGGGTCTCCATGCGCTCTACGAGATCTTTATGCTGATCTTCCTTTAATGCGTACACAAGGTCCACGGAAGCCTGATCCGCGGCAAGGATATCGCGGGACGCAACAATTCCGATGTTCGGTGTTACGACCGGAGCAGCCGCACATCCTTCACAGTCACAAGATACGGACATGTTGCGGAGAACATTCACGAATGTGATGTGTTCACCGAAATGGTCCACAACTGATTTCGTGGATTCCGCGATGCGCTCCATAAGCTCTTCCATGCTGATGCTCCACATATTGTCGGAACCCTCTACTGTATGGATCATTCCCTTTCCGATCCGTCCGTCCGCACAGCCGATCCCGATATTCTTATTGGAACCGCCGAAACCGCCCATCGTGTGACCTTTAAAGTGAGTCAGGACAACCAGGGAATCATAATCTGCAAGATCTTTTCCCACAGACATCTCGGTAAACCATTTTCCGCCCTTTACCGGGAACATCGTCGCTCCGTTCTCATCCAGGATATCCACCGGGCAGAATGTCCAGCCATTGACCTTTAAAGTCTCTCTGTGCTGTTCTGTCGTATAGCGGTCTCCCTCATAATATGTATTCGTCTCCACGATCGCTGCATCCGGAAGATCCTTCTCGACCAGTTCCTTCACCCATGTATGCGGGATGATATTCGGACCGTTCTTCTCGCCTGTGTGGAGCTTGATCCCAATCTTTCCCTCGATCTTCTCATTGACGCGCTCGTAGATCTTTCTCAGACCTTCCGGGGAGAGATCTCTTGTAAAGTATACAACAGACTCCTCCCCCGTTCTCTCTTCATATGGAATATAATGTTCTCCGCCGGTTCCCGGTAAAATTTTCTGTGCCACAATGTCCTCCTTTTTGTGATAAAAAGTTTGCGGCTGTTCTTTTACACAGCCGCATAAGTTCATTTTCTGATATGATTATAAAACTTAAACTTAGGTTTAAGTCAAGGACTTTTTAGCTAAAATATTGTAAAATACAAAAGCATACGAAGAGACCGTTCGACTGTATAAGATCCGAATTTTCCTAGAATCTCCAGAAAAATTTCACCATTCCGAGTACCCAGCTCGCAAAGACCCCATAGAGGATCACCGGTCCGGCGATCGTAAAGATCTTGCAGCCGATCCCGAAGACATGGCCCTCCGCCTTATATTCGATTGCCGGCGAAACCACCGAATTTGCAAAACCGGTGATCGGAACGAGCGCTCCGGCACCGCCGAATTTTACGATTTTCTGGTATATATGGGTTCCCGTGAGGATCACGCTGAGTCCGATGAGACTTAAGGTTGTCCATGATGCAGCGCTCTCTTTTTCGATACCGAAAGACATATAGACAGAAATCAGAATCTGCCCCAGCATGCAGATCAGTCCGCCGACCAGGAATGCGCGCCAGAGATTTTTCCAGGTGTTGTGGACCGGCGTCACCTGCTTTACATAGTTTCCGTATTCTTTTTTGTCGATCTCCATAAGTTTCACCTCATAATTTTCAACTCAGACACACATACACTCCGGCGCAGAATTTCAACCGGCACAGACTGACAGGCACTTTGCAGGATTTCTCTGCAGCCATGGGCTTTTTGCTGCCCGAAAGCAGCTTTTCATTATCCGAAATCTCTTATAAAATACACTGCTGCCCCAAACGCTTTCCCCGCTGCCACAGCCAGGATCACATACTGAAGTCCCACCGCAAGCTGGATCCGTCTGTTTAAAACAGGAAGCGCCTTTAACGTCTCCGCAAGTGACATCACGAGACAACCGACAAAGATCCCCACAGACATGCCGCATATTACAAGCACGATTCTCCCAGGAAACGGAAACGGTACACGGTAGAGATCCGCCAGATTTCCCCATACTCCCCCGAGGATCAGCAGTGTCTCATAGAGCAGCACATGTTCTGCCGTGTGCGTCACACCGATGAGCCGCGGAAAAACACCGATGATCGCAAGAAAGGCAAAGATTCCGGCCGCGATGACAGCACCCGCTCCGAGACCCGCAAACGCCAGGAGTCCAAGTCTAAGATACATCGATCCCCGACTCCTTTCTCCCGCCGTTTTTGATCAGCGTCTTATTCAGGTTTTCCTCGTACAGGCGCATCTCCACCTCGATCGGAGTCGGATCCACCGTGATCTTCCAGGATGCAAAATGATTGAAAAACAGCAGGATTCCCACTGCAAGTCCTACGGAGTAAGATGCCTCGAGGATCGTCGGCCCGTCCGCCCGTGTCCCAATGACCATCTCGTAGAGCTTCGCGAATACATCCGTCACATTGGCGTCATTGTTGAAGGTCATGATCGCAAATGCTGCCCCGAAAAAAGCCACCGCAGAGACAAGTCCCGTCTTCATCCACTCCCAGAGGCGGCTTTTCCTCCTTTTCGCCCGGTATGTGACAACAAAATCTGTTTCTCCGAGATTGTCCACCTGGATATTCTGCCCGGTCTTCTCGATCTTTTCCACAAGATCCATGACGTTTCCGACATAGGCCGCCTCCTTTCCCTTTCCGGAAAATGAGGTGACCTTCACGGCTTTCGCCTTCGCCTCCGCAGCCCTGTCGCTGCTGTGGACATCTGCGATCATCCCCAGATACACTTCCGTCGCATAAACCTCTTTCACCTGAGGGATCTTTAAGTAGACAGTCGTACTGCTCATGCCTTCCACGGCTTTCTTTCCACGTCCTCAAGTGTCTTTAAGATCCCTGTGACACTTCCTTTCCGGACTGGAGCTTCCGCCCCCGGAACCATCACAAACGTCCCGGACTGCTCCGCATGTTTCGCCGGAACCGCCACAAGAAAATACCAGAACACAAATACCAGAACCGCCAGCGCCAGCACCGCAAAAATAATCTCCACATAGTCTTTCAACGGTTTCATTTCACATTCCACCTTTTCATCCAAACTTTTCTGTCAGGAGAAGGATGCGCAGGATGGAATGGTTTTATGCAGAGTTTTCTGAATCAATGTCATTTCAAACTGCATAGCATTCATGACCTACGCCATTGATACTTTTTTCGCAGATCTGTCATATTCTTCGCCTTTCATGCATTATTATTGCAGTACCTTGTTCATAAGCTCCTGATAACTGTCTACATGATCATAGGTCACAAGGCCATCCGACAATTTTGCAAAAAGTTTTTTTGCGCAGTCGATTTTGGATTTCTCAATTGGACGCAGATTTAGGCTTTCCATCGTGCCTTTTGTCTCAGCCACAAAATAGATATGCTTCACCTTGCCCTCATGGAACACAATTGCCCAGTCAGGGGAATAATGTCCCACAGGAGTCGGAATGAAGAAACCTTTCGGAAGTTTTGCGTAGATAAATACTTCCTCTGAGCCGTCCAGACTCTCCGCAAACTTACGCTCGACGCTCTTTTCTGCGATGCCATCGGTGAAAACATAATCCTGAATCGCCTTTTGCGCTTTATAGGCCTTGTCCATTGTCAGAGCGTGCTTTTCTGCAGTGAAAATGCTGCTGTCATAGCTTCCTTCTATGGTGTCGTAGGTGATATGCTCCACGATCATTGTTGCTTTCTGTTCTTTGATCAAACGGATCGTCTTTGTGATGAACTCTTCTGGGTTGTTCTGGTACATTGCAAAGGTAGTCGGCATGATACCCTGCAAAATACGGGCTACCGTGCGGCGGGTCAACGTTGTACCCTCCGCAATTTTACCGATCAAATCATACGCCACCTGGCTGGTGTGTGCATTTTTCAGTACAGTCGTCTTGCTTTTTGCGTCATAAAAGCTGCTGCCCTCATGTATCATATCGGCATTCAATTTGTCTTTCTGTCCAGCATAGGTGACGGTATATTGCAGACGGCTGACATACAGTTCACTGTCGATGTGCGCAATCGACTTCTGAATCAGCTCTTCAGAATCAAAATCCACCGTATAGGCGTATTTGTGATTGATGGTCTGCCAGAGTTTCTGGAACTCCGCTTTTTCAAATCGGTCATTCAGAGGATTCTCCAGCACTTTCGGCTTGTTGCCATCCTCAAACATGGATTTAAGCATACTGTCATCGTAAATTGCCTGAACCAGCGTATGTACGCCCTCTTCGATAGGCTTCAGCGTCTCCGGCACAGGTGCCAGTGTTCCGGCCTGCACATCGTCCCGATAATCCTGCGTAACATTATCCTGCTCATCCACATAGTTGTTGCGGACAAGATACTGATAGATAGCCCGTGCCTGACGGTCATCCACCTTGACCGTTTTGCCATCAAGCTTGATGCTCTTTCCAACAAAGTAGTCAATGTCAGCTTTGCGGGGACGGTCATACAACACGGCTTCGGTCTGCTTTTGCAGCCCATCCACAAAGCCTGCATAGCTCTCGCTTGCAATAACAGTCAGGACATTGATATCCTGCACCTTATCGCCCAGCACTTCCGCATCCATGCGGTTTCCGTCCTTATTCACGCACAGGCGCAGTCCACGGCCAACCTCCTGCCGCTTCTGCGTGGTGCTGTCACTGTGTTTCAGAGTGCAAATCTGGAACACATTCGGATTGTCCCAGCCCTCCCGCAGGGCAGAGTGGGAGAAGATGAAACGAGTCGGCTCTTCAAAGGACAGCAGCCGTTCTTTATTTTTCAAAATCAGATCGTAGGCCGAAATATCATCGGACATATCGGTTCCACGCTTGACCGAGCTGTTGACGCTGCGTCCTTTCTTGTCGATGCTGAAATAGCCCTTATGCACATCATGTACATCGGTGGCGTCCAGATAGGCCGTATACTCCGGGTCAAGAATAGAACGATATTCGTTCATAACAGCCATGTATTCCTGCTCAAAAATCTTGCCATACTCGCCCAGAAGCTCATTACCGTCTTCATCGTACTGGCGATATTTTGCCACTTCGTCAATGAAGAACAGCGAAAGAGTCTTGATACCCATTTTGAACAGTTCCTGCTCTTTTTCAAAGTGGGAAATAATCGTCTCCCAGATCTGCACCCGGCGCATATCATCCTCAGAGACATCGCCGGTCACATCACCCTTGCGGATGGTATCGCCATTGGTAAATGTCACAACGCCGGTGATCGGGTCAATTTCAGAAACGACAAAGCCCTTATACTGCTCCATCTCGCCGGAGATATAGTAGAGATTATCACTCACATCCAGTGTGCGGAATTCCCGCTTTGTGCCGCTCTGGTGTTTGACCTCCAACTCCACCTTTGCCCTTGGCGGATTCTTGGGGGAGATCATGATGCTTTCCAGATACAGATATTTGTCTGTACCACGCAGGTTCTTGACCTCAAAGCCCTTGACCTCGATTTTCTTGACAAGCCGCTTGTTGTAAGCATCCAGCGCATCCAGCACATAAATCAGGTTGTGCTGCTTGGCATGGGTAGCGGAGTAGTTCAGTGCGAACAGAGGATTGAATTTCTTCAACGCTTTCTGGGTGGCAGAATCTTCTTTTCCCATCTTCTGCGGCTCGTCCAGAATCAGAATCGGACGGTTGGCAGCAATCACATCAATCGGGCGGCGGGAGCCGAACTCATCCCGCTTGGTATAGATAATTCTTGCCGCAGCATCACCCTTGCGGCCTTCCACGTTCTTGTCCTCGTTCATGGAAGCGGCAAATGCCTGGGTATTGATAATCATGACGTTGATGCCGGAGTTGCTGGAGAACGAATCCAACTGGTTCAGGTTGCTGCTGTTGTAGATAAAGAACCGTGCTTTTTTGCCATAGCATTCCATAAAGTGATCGGCGGTGATCTCAAAAGATTTTTTTACGCCCTCACGGATGGCAATGCTCGGCACAACAACGATAAACTTACTCCATCCATATCGCTTGTTCAGCTCAAACATGGTTTTGATGTAAACATAGGTCTTGCCGGTACCGGTCTCCATCTCAATATCAAGAGAACATCTGCCGAGCGGTGCCACCAGCTTGTCCGACTGATGAATATTGCTTTCTGCCTGCAATGCACGGATATTCTGTACCAAGTCCGCATCGGTCAGTTGCAGGGCTTCATTTTTGAAGCCGGAATCGTTGATCAAATCCTGCAATTCCAACTGTGCAGCGTCCTCGTCCATCGGTACAAGGCTCAACTGCTGGGGCTTTGCAGACAGGCTGCCCATATCACGCAGATAGGACACGCCCGCACTGTAAGGCTGCCCCTGAAAGACACGAGCCACGGCATCCACGGCATCGGTCTGGTATTGCTGAATCTTAAAACTAAACTTCATCTTTGTGGTTCACCTCCTGCTCCAGCATCAGGAAACGGTCAAAATCGCTCTCATACAGGCGATCCTGAATGATACGGTACTTTTCATATTCCGTTTCTGCATGGAGTTTTGCCTGTTCTGCGCTGATTTTGCCCGGCCCGGTAAGCAGCTCGTTACCGTTGAACTCCAGAAAACCGTCCAGCCGCTTCGCCCAGTCCTCCATGCTCATGGGGATTTTGCGCTCGGCCTGCAACTCGGCATAATCCAGATAGAGCGACACAATGCGCTCCAGATAATTCATTTCTTCTTTGCTCAGATAATTCTTCGCAATCGACACATCTGCTTTCAGAATTTTCCCATCCGGGGCATTCTCCCATGTGGTCAGCCCCATATGTTCCTTGTTGGCATCCGCACGTTCTACGATCAGCTCCGCCGCCGTGTGGCGGTGGACGGCATAGTGCATCTTGTTCTGCACCGTCTGGAAGAACAGGCGGGTCGTCTTTGCGTTTTTGTCGTAATCAAACGCAGTGGCGTACAAATCCGTCACTTTCTGATAGAATTTGCGTTCAGACAGACGAATCTCCCGAATCTGCTGCAACTGCCGCTCGAAATACTCATCGGTGAACATATGACCCTTTTTCAGGCGGTCAACATCCATCGTCCAGCCCTGAATGGTGTGGTCTTTGACGATCTGCCCCGCCCACTTGCGGAACTGCACAGCCCGCTGGTTGTTCACCTTGAAACCAACGGCAATGATTGCCTGCAAGCTATAATGGTTCGTATTATAGTTTTTCCCGTCTGCGGCAGTTATTAAGTATTTCTTAACAACTGCTTCCTCCCGCAGCTCTCCATCCTCAAAAATCCGCTTCAGATGCTGATTGATTGCCGCAACCGAAACATCATACAGTGCCGCCATCATCTTCTGCGTCAGCCAGATGTTCTCATCCTCGTAACGCATTTCAAAGCTGGCATCACTTTCGCCGGTAGAGGCAACAAAGGTCAGGTATTCTGCTGCGGAGCTACGAATGGCAAGTTCCTTTTTCTTCTTATCGTCCATATCACAGCACCTTCCTTACAGTATCAGGGCTGTACGTCTCGAAAATCTGCTCAAAGTTTGTGGCAACGCTGTCGTTTGCCATACTGCTGTCACAGAACACGGCATAGTAAGGTTTCATCTGTGCAATGGCCTTGACGGTTTCCTCGGTCACATTATGGTCGAAGCAGGCCAGCAGGAAACCGTCTGCCACGTTGAACACCTTTTTGCCTGCGATCTCTTTTACTTCGATCGGGCTGGACAACAGCACGCCCAAATCCAGCATCACTTGGAACAGCAAATCCTCCGGGGTGCGGTCTTCCTTCACGTTGTCCACCAGAGAGAACAGATCCTGCTGACCGACTTCATCCGGAGTGTAGTATACAGGCTTCATATTGCTTTCGTCCAGACGCAGGCAGCGGAAACCAATATCCAGATCCGCCGGAGCCGTCAGGCCGGCATCCTCTTTGATTTTCTTGCCCGCCCGGCGAATACGCTCCTTGCCGATTTCGCAGATGTTCTTATAGCCAGCCTTGTATGCTTCGCTCTTTTCATCCGTCTTTTCCGGCAACTGCACCATAATAAATTTACGATTGCCCCCATCTTCAGCATTTAACCTTATAACGGCATGAGCAGTAGTAGCAGAGCCCGAAAAGAAATCCATTACAATTATATCCTTATCGGCATTTAATATTTTAATCAAATATTTTATTAGGCTGCTTGGTTTAGGAAACGAAAATGGAATATCTAGTTTTTTAAGTTCTTCGCTTCCGTTTCGATTCAGAAAGCCTTCTAAGAGATCTCTGGGAATATTCCCTTTCTCCTTTTTATCATTCAAGTAACTTTTGGTATAAATATTCCATTTTGCTCTCTCTCCATTTTGATTCAATAATGGAGATGTTTTTGTTTGCTTAAATGACAACAAATCCTTTTTTGCTAGGTATTGTTTCTGTTCCCATCTCCAAACACCATCACCATCATGCGGCAACACTTTTTCACCGTCTTTTTTTATTCCTGGAATTGTCTCTCCCGGAGGAACCACTAACTCTCCATCTGGGCATTCAATAAAGTATCGCTGATTAGGACGTGTCTGCAATGTGGATAAATAGAAAGCAATATCATCACGATAGTATTCACCCTTTCGCGGTCCATCTGTTTCGATTTTCTTAAACTGTTCGTCATTCGTAACTTCATCCTGGAACGCTGGAAGAAGGACAATATTCTTGCAATAGGCAACAATATAATCCTTACTTGGCACAAAATAATTCCCTCTGAAGCTAGTTGTCTTTGCCACTCGAGTCAAACATGCAACAAAATTTGCGTTTCCCAAAACCTCATCACCAATTTTAAGCACATTTCGCAATTCACTATCGTCTATACTTATAAATATAACCCCATCATCACTCAAAAAATCCTTTGCTAACCGCAGTCGTGGATATAACATATTCAACCAATCTGTATGAAAACGACCATTGCTCTCCGTATTGGTCACAAGCCGGTTGCCTTCTTCGTCATACTGACCGCTGTTTCCCATATATTCGTCAGCACTCTGGGCAAAGTCGTCCTCATAGACAAAATCGTTGCCGGTGTTGTAGGGCGGATCAATATAAATCATCTTGACCTTGCCAAGATAGGTTTCCTGCAAGAGTTTCAGCACTTCCAGATTATCGCCCTCGATATAAAGGTTCTCGCTGTCAAAGCCACCGGGCGTGCCATCTTTGCCAACACTGTCCGTCACAACCGGACGCAGTGTTGCCGTGATGGGCGCATTGGCCGCCAGCATGGCTTTTTTCTTGTCCGGCCAGGTAAACTGATAGCGTTCCTCTCGGCCTTCCACGATGGAATCCGAAAGTTCCTGCCGCAGAACGTCAAAATCAATGGCGTGTTCCACCTTGCCGTCACGCATCACTTCGGTGATGGCATTGGGGAACAGCTTGCCGATCAGCTCTATATTTCTCTCCACGCCGTCAAGGCTGTGCATTTTCAGTTTGTCCATTTGATTGTTCCTCCGTTTCCTGTTTTGGCTCCAAGTGTATGATAAAATCCGCTATTGAGATCGCATTCAGTGAGGCTTTTTTGTTTGGATATTTTTTATATTTGCTGTGAGAAACACCATTCCGGTTGGGGATTCCCTCAACAACCTCATCCACCGTATTACAATCACAGACGATTAGCTTCTCGTAAAACTCTCCAAACACAGGCTTCAAATCATTTTCTTTTATCAACTCGCTAAAATCTCTGCCGGTCTTCTTTTGACTGTACCGCCCCGTAATATGCAGCTTATGATGAATCAATCCCTCCCACATGGTTGATAAACATGCTATTGATAGCGCATATTCGCCACGCAGGTGTGCTTCAAGTGCTTGCCCAAGGATTTTCTTAATGTGCGGTTCTAAATCCGAATCATTCCACGTCCGTTTAATTTCTTTGATACGTTGTGGAGTATAGTATCCAAGAATCAGTTTATCGACTCTCTTTTCTCGCCTTTTACTGGCTCCTCGACTGGTTGACAAGACATGATATATTTCTCTTGTCAACCTCAGATCAGCAGACCAACTTGCATAGGGGAACCATTTGCATTCATACAAAGCTGTCAGACAAACGTCATTTAGCTCACGGTAACGTTTTAGAAAATCGTCCCCAATGTGTAGATTTCTCAACGTATCTATCCACGGTGAAAAATCAATGCTATGAATCCATTGCAAGGCTGGCGAAGCTGCAATCTGTGCATTTACCACAGCCAAGGATGCACAAAGGCCTGTTGCCAAATTACCCGAAACAGCATCTCTATATGAATCTAATATAGCTGCGGTATTTGTATGAAATTGCTCCCATATCGAATTGTCAAGTCTGAACGGTTGGATAGATTTGTATAAGGATGCCGTTGCATTCTGCATCAGCATCGAATTCTCTCGAATCAGTTGTACTGCCGGGCTCTCTGTCATATGAGCAAGACCATTCAAGGCAGATACCGCAAGGTTGCTTGTAGGTAAACTATTTAGCAAAGGGGCAGTAAGTTGCTGTATACGAGCCTGCTGCTCTAAAATTGGTTTGCAGCTTTCCTGCAACCTATTCTGAAGCTCAATGCTTTTGCGTAACGATTCTGGAAGATTGTATGTTTCATCCATATTCAACTTATCACCGCACCTTCCAATTTTCCCTGCATATTCTTCAGCTCTTGTACTAATTCAAATTTCTTCTTTGGTTGTTTTTCTTTCCTGATTTTTACTTCCAAAGCCGCAATCTGCTTTTCCAGTTGTTCTCGCTGTTTCTGCTGCTCTACACTTTCTTTCAGAGTAGAGGATTTATCTGAACCGAGAGCCGTCCCCGCAATCTGCCGTACAAAATTCTCATACACGGCATCCAGCGAAAGCCCGTCCAGATGCACCGGAAGTTCACTTTCTTCCAGCCAATCCGTATAATAATAGCGGTCAACTTTAAAGGCCGTTTTACCCGCCGCAGCTTCCTTGTAACCGATAGCAGCCTGATACCTGCCCTCGTATTCCAGCAAAAACAAGATGTGATACGGGATTTCCCGGTCGATCTGGCGCAACACGCATTCGTCCAGTTCCGGGGCAGACAACCTCACCTCGAACACCTCAATCTCTGTCACCTGTTCGCCAGCAGCCAGATTCAGGGTGGTGGCAGCAATTTTATTGCGCCAGTAGATAATCCTGATCTGCTCCACGAACGCTTTTTTCATAGCCGGTGTCACAGCAATGTTTTCATAAAACTTCTGCTTAGGGATACGTTTGTTAAACTCCGTCGATTTTGGCAATCCCAGCACGGCATCTCACCTCCAGACAATCATTTCACAACAAGGAAGCAAATCAGTTCAAAATCATCCAGCCCGGATATGTCGCTCATTAAAGCGGATGTTCCACCGGCAGAGAACAGACTGTCAATATCGCTTTCCTCTTTCACATCAATGATGGAATTGATTGCTTCGCTCAGCAGCTCAGACATTTCCGCCATATTCCGCCCATCATCCGTTTCCCGGTTAAAGCGTTCGTATGCCTCTTTGATCGGTGTGGATTTTCCACGGCAGAGCAAGCGAATATCATCCAACATCTTTTTCGGATTCAGGTAATCGCAGATAATCTGACCGTCCACTCCGATATAAACCATGTAGAACGGATGGATGCGGTTCCGGTTATCCACGTTGACGCTGTTGTTGATATTTTTCAGCACAAAGATCACGCCATCCGGCAGTTCATCCGTGGCAGGCACCACAGCATGAAGCCCACGAGGCTTTTTGTCCATGTCTCCATTCCGTTTTATGTAGTCCAATAAGTCGAGCCGGAATTCATTCAGCCCCAAATCCATAATTGAGATTCCATCGGACATATCCTCAATATCAACCACTTCTTCCTGTAAGCGTTTGAGCTGCGCTTTGCGGTATTCCAAATCTCCCTTTTCCTCTGGATTGATCAGGTCATCATCGCCGGTAGAGGTCATAACCGTGATTTTCATGCGGGTCTCCACACGAGATTTCAGATTGATATACTCATCCAGCGTCAAGTCCGGCCAGAAGTTTACAAGCTGTATGTACTGGTTACGACTGCCGATACGGTCAACACGGCCAAACCGCTGAATAATGCGAACCGGATTCCAGTGGATATCATAGTTGATCAGATAATCGCAGTCCTGCAAGTTCTGTCCTTCCGAGATACAGTCCGTTGCAATCAACACATCAATCTCCGTGGTACTGCCAGGCATCAGAACATCCCGACCTTTGGAGATAGGGGAAAAGCAGGTCAGAACATTGTTCAGTGTTGCCTGAAATCCCTTGATCGTGGTTTTACCATCAATGGAACCGGTGATTACCGCTGTGTTCAGTCCGTATTTATCTTTGATATACTTGCTGACATGGTCATACAGATACTCGGCTGTATCAGAAAACGCCGAGAAGATCAGCACTTTCTTGTTCCCAGAATTGATCGGATTCTCAATTTTCTCAGATAGCAGTTTTAACAGTTCCTGCAATTTGACATCATGCTCCGGGGTAATATCGGCAACCATAAAGGTCAGCAGTTCCAGAACCTCTGCATCCCGCTGAAGCTCCGTGCGCCAACTCTTCCAGTCCATATCAGCAAGGTCAATTTTTACCTTTTTGCCAACGGTAAAGAAATCCGTGTTTTCATCGTCTATATCAAAGTCATCGCCGCCGGCATCGTACATATCCAAATCTGCCCGACCGTATTTCTCAAACTGGTTAATGGACTGAATCGTACCATTGATCAGCTCTTTGATTCGGGTCAATGTCAGTTGGAAAGAATGAACCGAGCTTTCCAGACGCTTCAAAAGGTTGATGCTCATCAAGCGGCGGATACCTTGCTCACGGCCTGTCTGGGTCAGGTTTTCACCCTTGTTGTGGGTCAACTCTTTATATTTCTGGAGCTTGCTGGGGAAAATGTAATTGGACGGCGCATACACACACAAGGAAAGCTGCATGAGCTGCTCATAAATCTCGTTGTAGTTGATGGCGTTGTTCAAATCCGTCAGGCAGGGACGTTTGGAAATTGACTTGAGCCGTTCGGGAAATTTTCCTATTTCGTTGGTGTCGTAATATTTTTCAATATGTTTACGGGAGCGGGCAATGGTCACGCTATCCAATAGCTCAAAAAAGTCGAAATCCAATGTGCGCAGCAGTGCATCTGTGGTTCGTTCTTCTTGGGGCAATTTACTCCAGGCATTGAACGCCTTTTGCGCCTGCTTGAAAATATCCTCCACGTTTTTGGATGTATTCAGCCGCTCATCAAGGAACTCCGAGTTCCCCTCATAGGCAAGGGCAAGCTGGTTCTTCAAATCAACAAAGCGGTTGTTGACCGGCGTTGCCGAGAGCATCAAAACTTTGGTTTTAACGCCGGAACGGATCACCTTATCCATCAGACGCTGATAACGGTTATCCTGCGTCTTGCTGTGCGTACCGATACCATTGCGGAAGTTGTGCGATTCATCAATGACTACCAGATCGTAATTGCCCCAGTTCAGGCGGTTCAGATCAAGACCATTGGACTGTCCGCCATTGCGGGAAAGGTCCGTATGGAACAAAACATCGTAGTTCAGCCTGTCCGATGCAATCGGGTTATTGACATAGTTATCCTTGTATGTATTCCAGTTTTCTGCCAGCTTTTTCGGACATAGCACCAGCACCGACTTGTTTCGATTCTCGTAATATTTTACAACTGCAAGAGCAGTGAATGTTTTACCAAGACCAACGCTATCGGCAAGAATGCAGCCGTTGTACTTTTCCAATTTGTTGATGATGGCAAGCACGGCATCCCGCTGGAAATCATAAAGCATACTCCAGATTTTGCTCTGCTTGAAACCAGTAGCCTCGTTCGGCAGTTCATCTTCAGAGATATCATCCAAAAATTCACTGAACACATGATACAGTGTCATGAAATAGATGAACTCCGGAGAATTTTCCGCATAAGCCGTACTAATGTTTTCCAAAACTACGTCCGTGACATCCTGCATCTTTTCCCGGTTATTCCAAAGACCATCAAAAAGCTGCATATATTGCTGAGAGTGCGGAGCTTCCATGCAGGTGACCATGTTGTAGCTGTTGTTTCCACGTTCACAGCCAATGTCTACTGTGGTAAAACCATTGATTGGAACATAGGTTGTCTGTATCGCGCCCGAATCCACGGTCATAAAGCCACCCATGTTTTCACCTGTAGTATTTGACTTGAATTTCGCTTTTTCCCTGATCCAATCAGCGCACTCCCTGGCGATTGCCCGCTGGTTCATTTCATTGCGCAGCTTGATTTCAAATTCTGTGCCGTATAGACTGGTTTCACGGGAAAGCCGGGGAATGTAGAACTCACGCTTCTGCTTTTCGGCTTTTTCTTTAACAAAGGTGGGCGAAGTAAAAATAAAGCGGAACTCGTCCACCAATTCCAACTGCTTTTTCAATTCTTTATACGCATACATCGAAAAGCAGGCTGCCGCTATTGACACCTTGCTGCCTCTTTTGATTTCTACCTGCAGATCATCCCGAACCGTACTGGTGATATTATCAAGTACTTTCAATTCTTTCACCTACCTTTGTTTTAGTCCTTATTCTACATCTCTTGATGTCCTACTATCGGGACTGTCAGGCAGAATCTCAAGAACATCCTCAATATTACAGTTCAATTTCTGACAGATCCGGTCAATAACTTCAAGTGAAACAATCTCATCCCGCCCCATCTTACTCATAGTGCTTGTGCTGACACCAGCAAGCTCACATAAATCCTTTTTTCGCATCTTTTTGTCGATCATAAGTTTGAATAATCTTTTGTATGATACTGCCATTTTTCATCGCCTTATTACTTTCAAAGTGGTTTCCTAAACATCCAAAATTATATTAACATTATAATATATCACGCTTTAAGAGTAAATAAAAAATGCCGACATCTCATAAGTTCATAAGTTATCTCATAAGTCTCAAGTCTTGCGCACGCAGAGCATGGACGCTATCCACGCTCATTTTCTTGTATGGGAGAACCCCACTCCAATTTCTTCGCAAAGCAGCCCCAGCAACGCCGGCTGCACATTCGTCTCGGACGCTTTGCTGTCCCTCCTATTTGTTTTTGGAAATAATCCACTTTGCTTTTCTTCTGGTCCCTTGCTGTTCAAGTATGCCTTGTTCTTTTAATTCCGAAAAAATTCTGGAGATTGTTCTTTTAGATACCCCAAGCTTCTCTGCATACTGTGCCTGCGTTTCTGTCGGATATTTGGTAATGATCTTCAGTAGTTTTTGAATATGATCTGAGAGATTTTTATCTGTGTATAACACTTCATCAACGCCATTTTCAATGCCATTTTTAACGCCATCAGTGCCATTTTTAACGCCATCAATGCCATTTTTTTCTGTATCAACGCCATTCTTAATGCTAATGGCATTATTTTGCTCCCGGTAAATGTTGATACGCAAGTCAACCTCACCGCCAATAAACTCCGGATCCCGCAGTCCAGCAGATTTTACTTTATCAATGATTCTCGGAATACCACTTCCCCAATGCTCGATCAGATTCATGTATGCAAATGCATGAGCAAGTGCTTCATTCCTAATTTTAGAATATCCTTTTTTCATGCGCTCTATGGTCTGTCCCATTGGCAGCTTTCCAGGAGAAGTAATTTCCAGGCGGTTGTCATATACTGCAACTTGTATCGTACCATGATCCAGATAGCTCCGATGCACCATTGCATTGATAATCAACTCACGAATAGCATCCGGTGGAATTTCATAAACATCCTGTCGATAAAGCCCCACAATCGTCGCACCCAGGTGAATATTTCGCAAAACAAACTGAAATGCCTCGTCTATCTGTTCCCAAAGCGGACCTGTATACTCTCTACGATCAACAAATACCGCTTTTGTTGTTCCTTTGAACACGCCACATTGCGTTGCAACATGCAGTCCTCCCTTGCCCGTTAGAATCGCAAAAGCATTGGATGGATAATCTTTTCCTTCACGCTCAATCAATACTCCCCAGGAACGGAGCTGCTGTCTGCCAACGTCTTTGATGGACGCTTTTTGCTCCTCGTTATGAGCATTTTTAACTGCCTGATCCTTCATTGCTTTGCAAAGAGCATCAATATCTTCATCTGTAATGGTCAGTCCGGTGCACAAAGCCTGGTCAAAATAACGGTTACTTCCCTCAAACATCAGCTCTTTTATCATGTACTCATCGGCAAGGCGGGTAGTTCCGGCAACACGGACATATACACCGCCTTCTCTGCCAAGAGCTTTGATATAATACGGTCGCTGTCTGCCTTCAGAAATTTCCACTACAATGACTGTTTTACCGTCAACTGTCTGTAATGTAATATCCGGAATAATTGCCGGTTCGCAGCTATCCGATACGGCATTGGCAATGGCATCCATTTTTTTGAACACATCTTCCTTGTCAAAGCCAATAACCTCTCTGGTTTTATCTGCAATTCCGAAAATGATTTTTCCTCCGGTTCCATTTGCAAATGCAACCACAGACTTCATATATTTAATGCTTTTCTCCGGCAGGTTCTCTTTGAACTCCACATTCTTCGATTCTCCTGCAAGAATTTCTTCTATGGTCATTGTAACACCTCGCTCTCTTTGGTAGCATTCGCCACCTGATTATTTTGAGTCGCTTTCTGTTTCCGAAGAATCCGCTTTTTCTACTGTTCCTCTTTTTTATCAGGTATAAACTCCATGATGTCTCCAACATCGCAATTTAACACAGTACAAATTTTTTCAATTACATCCATACTGACATTTTCATCTTTAGACAGCTTTGACATGGTTGTCGTGCTGAAACCAGTCTGCAGGCGTAAATCCTTTTTTATCATATCTTTATCGATCAACATTTTCCAAAGTTTTTTATAGCACACTGCCATATTGTCACCTCTTACCATTATCTATTTCATCTTCAGTATTTCACTTCTTTTATCATACCATAGGAATGCGAACAGTACAATCAATACAGCACTTTTTCGTATCCATGCTTTACAAACTCGCATTTTAAATTTATTATGACTGCAATTCTGATCTGCAAATGTGATCTTTCTTTACCTGCTGTTCGTTCCAAAGAAAAAAGTGTATCAGCTACAGCCAATACACTCTTATCATTTTCCTTAAATCACTCTATAATGTCCCCTTCACCCCATCATCCTCTCCCGCATCTCCCGCAGGATCTTCTTCTCCAGCCGTGACACCTGAACCTGTGAAATTCCAAGTCGGGATGCGATTGCAGTCTGGGTCTGGTTTTCAAAATAGCGCAGCTTTATGAGCTGCTGTTCCCGCTCCCCGAGGTCAGAGAGAAGCTCTGACAAAACGATCCTGTCCAGGACGCGGTCGTTCTCTGATGTCTTTTCCGCGATCTTATCGGCCAGGCAGCCTCCGGTCCCGTCACCGGGATCAAACGGCTCATAGATGGAGCCGACTCTCGCCCCGGCTTCCATGGATGCCGCCACCTCCTCACGGCTCGCCCCCACGGACTTTGCAAGTTCCTCCACGGTCGGCTCCCGCCCGAGATCCGCTTCCAGCTTCTCTCTCGCCGCTCCGACCTTCCCGGCAAGCTCCTTTAATGGTCTGCTGACCTTGATCATGCCGTCGTCGCGGAGAAACCGGCGGATCTCCCCGAGGATCATCGGCACCGCATACGTTGAAAACCGGACGCCAAGCTCTGTGTCAAACCGGTCAATGGCCTTCATGAGCCCGATATTTCCGATCTGGAACAGATCTTCCACTTCCGTTCCACGGCCCGCAAACCTCTTTACAATACTCCAGACAAGTCCTGCATTCTCCATAACGAGCCGGTCTCTCGCCTCTTTATCCCCTGCGTGTGAACATTTTAAAAGTTCCGCAGTGTCCGCCATCCCGTCACCTGCCGATCTTCTTTTTCATCGTGACGGAGGTTCCCTTTCCCGGCGCGGAGACGACCTCCACCTGGTCCATAAACGCCTCCATGAAGGAAAATCCCATGCCGGACCGACCGTCCTCCGGGCATGTCGTGAACATCGGCTCCATCGCCTGCTCCACATCCGCGATCCCGACGCCCTCGTCACGGACCGTCACGGAAAACAGCCGCTCTTTTTCCCATGCCGTCGCAGCGAGAGTTATTTTCCCTTTCCCGCCCCGGTATCCGTGGATCACCGCATTCGTCACCGCCTCCGAGACTGCCGTTTTAATGTCATCCAGCTCTTCCAGGGTCGGATCCAGGCGGCTCGCAAAGACAGCCGCGACAACTCTCGCAAACTCCTCATTCTCGGACCGGCTCTCCATCACGAGTTCCATCGTCTCACACGCCGCCGTCTCCTCGCCTTTCCCATTCTGCACATTCTTCACCGTCGTCTCCATCCCTATACCTCCCTGCTGTAGATCGCTTCTTCCTTTGACTCATACTGGTGCATCAGTCCCAGGATCCCCGCAACCTTCAGAACGCGCATGACCTGCGGGCAGGCGCCGTAAAAGCTTGTGTGCCCCGCCTTCATCTGCTTGTAGCGGTTTAAGAGGACCCCAATGCCGGAGCTGTCCATAAACCGCGTCCGCGTAAAATCAAAGATGATCCTGGAAACATAATTTTCCGCCATCAGAAGATCTGTCTCATAACGCAGATTCCTGCAGTTATGGTGGTCAAACTCCTTCGGCAGATGAATGATAAGTGTCGGACCTTTCGCCTCGTATACAAATGAATCTTCCATATGTTCTTCCTCTCCTTTTCTATAATCTGATTATTTCCGGCCAAACAAAAAGAGACCTCACAGCTTTTCTTCTGTAAAGTCTCTTGATCATTTTTATTTGATTTCTAGTATCCCCGCTCCGTCTTCGCCTTCTCCGCAAACTCCGAATCCGCAAAGTTCATGATGACCTGTCCGAACATCTGGTTCGCATTGTCGGTGTCGCCCTTTGACTTGTACACCATGCCCATGTCGTAGATGACTTCCGGGTTCTTGTCGTCGATCTCCATGTATTTTTCATAATAGTGGAGCGCTGTGTCATAGTCACCGGCAGCTGTGGACTGAGCAGCCGCCGCCATAAGGACCGCCGGGGCATTTGTGTCCATGTCCGCTTTGATCTCATTTAAGATCGCCACAGAACTGTCATCCGTGATCTTCGACTGATCCATGTCCACATAGCTTAAAACCGCCGTGTTCATGTCCCCTTTTCGGTACGCATCGAGGATCTTTGCGAGTGTCGCATACTGGTTTACCGTGCTTCCTGAATCCCCCTTCAGGTCATTTAACTGACCTTCCGCGTCCTCCTTCTGCTTCTGGTAATCCTCAACCTGGAGCTTTAACTTGTCCGTCTCCTGGTTTGCGAGATTCAGCTTATCCGTGTAGGACTGCATCTCCTGATTATGTTCATAATTGAGCGCCCGCTCTCTCGCCGGCATGATGAGGAATACGACCATGACCGCGCCCAGGACAAGACCGATGCCGATATTGATGATCGACTGCCAGCCTGTATTCTCCTTATAAGTCGGCGGCAGGATCACATCATCATCCTGCATTTCCCGGTGGGAGAACGCATTTTTCAGCTTTCTCTTTTCCACCTCCGCCTTTCCGGTATGCTCTTTTACATACTCCATGTACCGGGTGGCCTTCTCGTTGTTGTTGTCGATCTGGAGCACCTTGACCAGGGACTTTCCCGCCTTCACATAATCGCCGTGCTCCATGTAGAGGAGCGCGAGGAGCAGATGCGCCTTCACGAAATTCGGCTTCTCGTCGACGATCCTCTTTAACTGCAGAACTGCGAGATCATCGCTGTCATTCTGCGCATAAAACAGTGCCTGGTTGAATTTCTTCACCATCTGGCTCGCGATCTCCAGCTGTCCCGGCTTTCTCTGCACCTCGTCAAGGTAATGGTCCGCGCGGTTGTTGTCCGGCTGGAGATTGATGCTGATGACCCACTGGATCAGCGCATCCGACGTCTCCCCCATCTCGTAAAAGATGAGTCCCAGAAGGTTTCTGGCATCCGTGTGGTATTTATTAAACTGCAGGGCGCGCTTTAAAAATCTCGCCGCCCCTGAAAGGTTTCTCTCCTTTGCCATTTCCAGACCACGGTTATAATAGCTGTTCGCCGCGTACTGGATCTTCTGCATTTCATCCATATATTACTTTTCCTTCTTGATATCCTTCATGATGTCCATCATGATGTCAGCCATATCTGTGAGGTCACTCTTTACGATCGCATCGCTGACCGCCTCGACCTCCAGACTCGGTTTAAAACGCTCGATCTCTTCTTCAAAATTGATCATATCTGTCTCTCCTTTATCGCTGCAGTCCGTTCCATGCACGAGACCGCCGCTCCTGCTGCCGCTTTCGTATCTTCCGCGGCATCCGTTATCACTTTTCTCAGCCTGAGTTCCCGAAACACTCCTTCACTTCCCCCGCCAGATACAGCGATCCGGCGATCAAAGTCAGATCATGCTCCCCGTGAATGCGGAACAGACGGTTTAACGCCTCTTTCACATCCGGACAAACCAGGATTTCCGTTTTTTTCCCGCATTCCTGATCGGCAAGCACTTTTGCCGCCTCCTCCAGTTCCCTGACGGAAAGCGTCCGATGGGACTCCATCTTCGCAAGGATCCAGAAATCCGGCTGCAGACGCTCTCTGATCTCAGCCAGCATCTCCGGGTACTTCTTGTCCGCGGAGACCGCAAACAGGATCCTCACATGATCCGGATCCCGCAATTTCTTCAGCCTGCAGGCCGCATCCAGGAACGCCCGGATCCCATCCTCATTGTGCGCCCCGTCAAGGTATACGCCCGGACAGATCTGTTCCATCCGCGCGGGCCATTTTGCTTTCCGAACCCCTGCCTTCGCCTGCTCCGGTGTCACAGGAAGTCCCGAGATATCTAACGCCCGGATCGCCAGCGCCGCGTTCATAAACTGGTAAGGCGCCTCAAACGGGATCTCAAACAGCACATCTCTTCCGCGGTAAGACAGCTCCAGCAGATTTCTGTCCAGCCGGGCAGCCGTATCAGCCTCCATACCCGCGAGATGGGTTCGGATCCCGCGACCTGCCGTCTCCGGCGTCACAGGAAACTTTTGTACTCCCAGCTCCTCAGCCTTCGCAGAAATCACCGCTGCCGCCTCCGGAGAACTGCAGTCATATACCACAGGATGGCCCCGCTTTATGATCCCCGCCTTGTGCGCCGCGATCTCCGCGATCGTCGATCCCAGAAACGCCGTGTGATCGATGCTGATGGACGTGATGACCGAAACAAGCGGATCCTCCACCACGTTCGTCACATCATATGTACCTCCCATTCCCGTCTCCAGGACCAGAACCTCCACACCGGCATTCCGGAAAATACAAAGTCCCATGTAAAACAAAAACTCAAAGTAGGTAGGATGAAGCGTTCCCCGCGCAGTCCATTTCTCACAGGCAGCCTGCACCTCCAGAAACGCCCTTACAAAATCCGCCTCCGGGACCATCACCCCGCCGATCAGAAACCGCTCCCGGATATCCACCAGATGCGGCGAAACAAACGTTCCGCACGGGATTCCCGCTTCGCAGAGCATCGATGTCAAAAAAGCACAAACCGAACCCTTTCCGTTCGTCCCGGCAACATGGATCACCTGAAACTCCCGGTCCGGATCGCCCAAAAGCCCGAGAAACTCCCGTATCTTCGGGATCCCGCTCTTCTTCCTCGCATACCCCGGGATTGCCTCGATCTGATCCCACGCCTCCTGCATCGTTATGTACTCCAAGAAAACTCCTCCTCGTCGTGACCTGCTTCTCTCACATATGATACCCGTTTCTCATCAAATTTGCAACCTGAACCTGTCGGAACAATTCGACGCATTCCAGCAAAACTCACCACACATGGACATTCACCGCCATCACCGAGCAAAGCGCCAGCGAGCGACCCATATATCATTGCCAGCCACCAGCGGTGAGCATCCGGACAGGAGTGCCTGGACGCTCACCGCGTACTTCCGCCAACCTCTCAGACAACCTTCCCTTCAAAACAGAACAGCCACAGGTAATAAACACCTGCGGCTGCCCCTACATCATCAGCACTTTCGCGCTATCACTTACTTTCCAAGCTGCGCCAACCGAGTCTTCACCTGCTCCATCATCTCTGTATACTTCTGAAGCTTCGCTCTCTCCTCATCGATCTTCGCCTGCGGCGCCTTGCTCACAAACTTCTCATTCGCAAGCATTCCGTTTACACGCGCAAGCTCCTTCGTAAGACGCTCCTCTTCCTTCTTCAGGCGCTCCGTCTCTTTCTCGATATCAACAAGCTCCGCAAACGGCATATAGATCGCTGCCTTCGGGATCACTGCGGATACGGCATCCTCGCCGATTCCTGTCTTATCCTTCTGGATCACAACCTCATTCGCAGAAGCAAGCGTGCTGAAGAATACACGGCTGTTCTCAAAAATCTTTGTGAGATCAGCATCCTCAGTCACAACGAACACCTTCGCCTTTCTGCTCGGCGGAACATTCATGGATGTACGCACATTACGGATCGCGCGGACAGCCTCCTTGATGACCTCGACTGCATGCTCATCCTCAGCGAAATTCCACTCTTCCTTATATACCGGCCAGGAGGAGATCATGATGGACGGCTCATCATCCTGTAAATTGCAGAAGATCTCTTCCGTGATGAACGGCATGAACGGATGTAAAAGCTTTAAGGAATTGATCAGGACTGTCTTTAAGGTCCAGATCGCCGCCGCCTTCGTCTGGTCCTCATCGTTCCAGAGACGCGGTTTTACCATCTCGATGTACCAGTCACAGAACTCCTCCCAAACGAAATCGTAAACCTTCTGGAGGGCAATTCCGAGCTCGTACTTGTCCATGTTTTCCGTAACTTCCTTCGCAAGATCATTGACCTTGGAGAGGATCCATTTATCTGCTGCCGTAAGGTCACTGAGCTTCGCCTCGCCTGCCGGTGCCTTCTCGATATTCATCATGATGAAACGGCTCGCGTTCCATACCTTGTTTGCGAAGTTTCTGCTCGCCTCGACTCTCTCCCAGTAGAAACGCATATCGTTTCCAGGAGCATTTCCTGT
Source organism: Clostridium sp. CM74B_53 (assembly GCF_036318045.1). Classification (NCBI taxonomy): domain Bacteria; kingdom Bacillati; phylum Bacillota; class Clostridia; order Eubacteriales; family Clostridiaceae; genus Clostridium; species Clostridium sp. CM74B_53. The sequence continues at coordinate 83,319 of NZ_JAWQDE010000007.1, forward strand.
CATAAGAGTCATACGGAGAGCATCTGCACCGTACTTGTCGATGACTTCCAGCGGATCGATCCCGTTTCCTAAGGACTTACTCATCTTGCGTCCCTGGGAATCGCGGACAAGGCCGTGGATCAGGACCGTATTGAACGGGCACTCGCCGGTCTGCTCAAGTCCGGAGAATACCATACGGATGACCCAGAAGAAGATGATGTCGTATCCGGTAACGAGAACGTCTGTCGGATAGAAATACTTCATCTCGTCGGTCTCCTTCGGCCAGCCGAGTGTGGAGAACGGCCATAATGCGGAGGAGAACCAGGTATCGAGGGTGTCCTCATCCTGCTTTAAGTGTGTGCAGCCGCATTTCGGGCACTTCTCCGGCATCATCTTTGCAACCGTCATCTCACCGCACTCTTCGCAGTAGTAAGCCGGGATCCTGTGGCCCCACCAGAGCTGTCTGGAGATACACCAATCGCGGATTCCCTCGAGCCAGTGGAGATATGTTTTTCCGAAGCTCTCCGGAACGAATCTTAATTTGCCGCTCTTTAATGCCTCGATCGCCGGTTTTGCCATCTCATCCATCTTTACGAACCACTGCGGTTTTACCATCGGTTCTACGGTCGTGCCGCAGCGGTCGTGGGTGCCGACATTGTGGCTGTGCGGAACAACTTTCACGAGAAGTCCCATTTCCTTCAAATCCTCGACCATGGCTTTTCTCGCCTCATAGCGGTCCATGCCGAAGTATTTGCCCGGAACATTGATCGTCGCATCGTCGTTCATGATGCAGATCTCTTCCAGGTTGTGGCGTTTTCCGACCTCGAAGTCGTTCGGGTCGTGAGCCGGTGTGATCTTTACGCAGCCGGTTCCGAATTCCTTGTCAACATACTCATCTGCGATTACCGGGATCTCGCGGTCTGTGAGCGGAAGCTTTAACATCTTTCCGATGATATCTTTGTAGCGCTCGTCCTCCGGATTTACGGCAACGGCTGTATCGCCGAGCAGTGTCTCCGGTCTTGTGGTCGCAATCTCAACGAATCTTCCCTCTTCGCCTACGATCGGGTAGTTGATGTGCCAGAAGAAGCCGTCCTGCTCCTTGTGCTCAACCTCAGCGTCGGAGATGGATGTCTTGCAGACCGGACACCAGTTGATGATCCTGGATCCTTTATAGATATATCCTTTCTCATAAAGGCGTGTAAATACCTCTAAAACAGCCTCGGAGCAGCCTGCGTCCATCGTGAAGCGCTCTCTGTCCCAATCCGCGGAGGAACCGAGTTTGTGGAGCTGCTTGATGATCCTTGTGCCGTACTCCTCTTTCCACTTCCAGGCCTCTTTTAAGAATCCCTCACGTCCGAGGTCGTTCTTGTTGATGCCCTCTTTCTTTAACTTGTCGATAACCTTGACCTCGGTAGCGATGGCTGCGTGGTCAGTACCCGGCTGCCAGAGTGCCTCGTAGCCCTGCATTCTCTTGTAACGGATCAGGATATCCTGCATCGTGTTGTCAAGAGCGTGGCCCATATGAAGCTGTCCTGTGATGTTTGGCGGCGGCATTACGATCGTGAACGGCTTCTTGCCCTCACGTCTTCCTCTCTCCGCATCTGCATGGAAATACTTGTTGTCCAGCCATTTCTGGTACAGGCGGTCTTCAATGTCCGCCGGATTGTAGGTCTTTTCCAGTTCTTTCATGGTCTTCTCCTTATTCTTTTCTACATCTGTTTTCTTACGATGGCATATTCATCATCAAGCTGGTAGAACCCGCAGGAAAAATCACTTCCCCGAAGGAACGCAGACATCTCGTCCTCGTCCAGATCCGCCTCGCAGACGTAGTAGCCATACTCTTCATCATATGTGTAAAAGGCGCAGGTCTCGCAGTTTGTGATTTGTACTTTTTTCTGTTTGGAATCTTTCTTTGTCATCGTTTTGTACTCCTGTTGCCGATGCCTTTTGTTTTTCCGGAAATCCTGCCGGACTTTCCCGCTAAAACAAAAACGCCCTCTGCACATTCATGCAAAGGGCGAATCACCGCGTTACCACCTTTATTCACCATCCCCAGGACCTTCCGATCCTTCAGACAGTATCTCATTTGTTCTTAACGAGGTTTCTCCCCGGGAACAGCTACTTTCCGTTCACTGCTCCGGCTCCGAAGCTACCTTCCATTTCCGCATTCCCAAACCGTCTTCCAGCCAATGGACAGTTCTCTCTGGAGGCGCAAAAAATGTACTCCTCTTCTTCCCAGCTTTTCACTTGTTTCCCAGACCGGCTCTTTCTTTCATCCGGTTCGCTTCACAGCCGCAAATATTTTCCGACTGCTCTTTCCTAATATAGTAGAATCCTGATAAAATGTCAAGGAAAAAGTCAGCAAAATCCACCACTGTCCCTGTATCACACAGGATTTTCCGGTCCAAAAACTTCTGCCCGTGAAAATGATCTTACAGCATTCTCCTGTATTCCATCTTCCAGCGGTTCAGCACATCCCCCGCCGCCGCGATCCGGCCGGCCGGGTCTTTCTCGAACACAGCGGCAAGTTTTAAGGTCTCCGGCGCTTTTTCCGCCTCTTCCCTTGCCTCCTTCACTTCCTGATCCCAGACTTCCTTGTCATCCTCCCCGATCATCTCCTGGAACTTATCTTTTAATTTAAGCTCCGGATTCAGCGCCGTGAGGAAGTACATGCGCTTCACATACTCCGCCTCCGCCTTTGCATTCCAGGCGTTCTCGTAGGCATGCATCGCCTTCTGGTAGCAGAAAAGCTTCGCATAGCAGGCTGCAATGTTGTTCCAGACTTTCCCGCGGAAATCCCCGGAGAGATGGCGTCCTGCCCCGTCTAAGATCTGCTCGTAGATCGTGACTGCTTTTCCGAAGAGATCAAGACCGTAAAAATAATCCGCACGGCGTTTCTTGTATTCTTCCTCCGTGAGTTTCTTTAATCCGTTTACCGTCTGACGGTAAACAGCCTGCTCCTTCGGGGAATAATAGTTGCACTCCTGAAGGATCAGATACAGGATCTCCTCCGTCGCACCGCGGCTCTCCATCCATTTTTCGATCTTCTCCGCGAGGAACGGCATGCGCAGCTCACTCCGGAGGAACTCCGTGAGGCGGCTGTCGATAAAGTCCTCCAGAACCAGCAGCGGATTATTGTAGATCACATAGCAGAGCTCCTGGGAAGAATAGATATGGATCCCAAGATCTTCGATATAAAGAGGAATCTTCACAGGCTCCTGTCTGCAGAGAATCAGACTCATAACGTCACCTCCTGGCGGACCACCGCGTCCGTCTTCGGGAACAGCTCCCCGAATCCCTGGTCTGTGAGCTTGACCACCATCGTCTTCTCATCGAGGAAGCCGACAGCCACCCGGATCTTCGTCGTCTTATTCGGACGCTCCGGGAATCCGTCAAGGGTAACCTTCACCTGGCGTTTCTTTTTCGGCTCCTGCTGCGGCGTGATCGTAAACATGATCTCACGTTCCCCGTCCGGGATCACTTCGACCACACTTCTCGCCTCATACCAGCTCTCACCGGCAGATGCCAGGACGAGCTCCGACTTCGCGTCCCGCTTCATGACCTCCATGGAGACCGTGGACCATAATTTGCCCTCACAGAGGCAGACAAATGACGGGGAATCGCTCTCGGTTAAGTATTCCTCCGCCTTCATGGCAGCGCCCTTCGCAAAGAGAGCCGTCTCCACAAAGACTCTTCTCCTGTTGCAGATCTGTTTCATGAATTCCGGCGCCCAGTCTGTTCTCGCAAAGCCTTTTCCCGTCAGGAAGATCGAGGAAAAGATCTTTTTCTGCAGAAAACGCTCCCCGCAGGCGCAGAGGATCTTATCCGCCATCTTTGCCCCGGAGCCTGTATCCAGGACGCTCAGGCTAAAGCCCTCTTCCAGCTCCTCGTGCTCCGCCATGGCCGTCATCTGGCGGGGTCCTCTCGTGACCTTCAGTTCATAGTAGCGCAGATCTTCGTCCGACAGGGAGAACATCCCCACCTGGCCTCCCCAGACGTCTCTCCTCTGGTTTAACACATAGTGGACAAAACATTCCGTGTGGCTTGCGATATGGATGCATCCCTTCGGAACGCCTAGGGCCTCCACGCTGGCCGTAAGACCTTCTAAAAGCTTCATCTCCATGTTTTTCAGGCTGATGACCAGCTCGTCGATCTTCTGCCCGCCGTACTCTGCCCGGACCATGGCGAGGATGCTGCCCAGGAATCTCTGCAGCAGCTCCATTCCGCCGTATTTCACGCCTCCGATAGTGGACGTTCCTTCTTTTGCCGCCAGGCTAAGGAGCTTGTCAACGATGACTCCCTCGCCCACCAGCGTATATTTGTACGCATCTTCCCCCACATACCACTCTTCCGCAGCCTTCTTTCTGCAGATGACGGTCGGGAGCATCCACGCATCCTCACGCCCCAGGACAGCTGCCTGGGTGTAGTTATCGCAGAGGTCGATGCCAATGATCAGTTTCTCCATTCCTTTGTCCTCGTTACGCCAGACGGAACAGTTTTTTCGCGATCTGACTGTCCGTCACATATTCTGTCATGCTTTCTTTCAATTTCCGGTCATCCTTCATTCCGAGATAGAGATTCATGGAATTCAGAGCCGTAAAGCGGTTGCCTTTGTCCCCGGTCGCCGGTTCGCTGCAGGTCACTTCGCCCTCCGCCTTCTTCACCATCGTTCCGTCCTCATTCTCCCAGATCTCGTATTCCATGATCTCGCCGTCAAATAAGAGCTTCTGACGCACATAGATCCCCTTATAGACCATGTTCATCTCTTCCTCATGGAACTCTTCCTCATCCGGCAGGATCCGGATCTTTAAGATCGGTCTTCCGTCCGGCCGTCCATGGTACTCAATGATCTCCTTGTCCATGACTTCGCCCGGCATTTCCACATATCTCGCCAGATCCCTATACCACGCAAATACCATGCCGCGTGCGGAGAGAATATCCATCATCCGGGAGAGAAGCTCTTTCTGCTCCTCGGAGATGGATGCCTGGCCAGAGTAGAATTTTGCCAGTGCCAGAAGATAGATTTCCGGGACTTTCCGAAGCTCCATCCCATGGATTGCGCCTTCCAGGTACGCAAACACTTTATCCCCCGGGACGACATCCCGCAGAAAATACTCCGTACACTTCACCGTAAAGTACGCCTTCACAATCACATCGCTGGTCTCTTTTCTCGACGCATAGAGATCAAATACCGTGTCCATATGTTTCTCACAGCCGGAGAACAGGTACTGGGCAAGCAGGCGCTCCTCCAGATCGTATGTCTCCACATGGTTCTTCACAGCCTCCGCAAGGATCCGGTACATGGATTCGCCGCTGCCGTTATAATGTTCACAGAGATAATCAAGGATCACGCTGTCTCCGTGACCGTCCGCGAATACGCGGCCCGCGAGGTGGAGAAGCAGCTCATCCTCCTCGAACATCCGGTCCAGGATCAGCTGGGATACAAGGGCCGCAAGCCGTTTCACGCGGATCTGCTCCTCGCCGAACTCTTTGATCATCTCGTAGGCCTGGACCATGTAACTCTGGACGATCAGCGTCTCGCAGACATCCACACGCTCCGGTCTGGAGAGTGTCTTTTTATCAAGTTTTAAGAGGTACGCACCGCCCTCCGCGTCCATCACCTCATCATCGCCTGAGAGAGCCGCGCGGTAATAGGAAATGATCCTCGTCAGCATCTTCTGCTGATAGGCAGGTTTCACCGGGAGGTTGTCCAGAGCCGTCTCGAGCTCAGTCACATCCTCTTTATCGAGATCTTTTTTCTTCATGATCTCCAGGCACGCCTTCATCTTTAACATCGGGTGCTCCGGATACATCTCAAAGCATTTTTCTTCCAGTTCTTTCTCGTCGAGAACCGGTTCTTTCGTATATTCCACGTCCAGATACCTGTTTCCGAAGGTATCCTGGAACATGATCACACTGTCCTCAAAAAACAGCGGCACATAGGCCGTCTGGTCCTGCAGTGGGTAAGCGTCCTCGCCGGTCAGGATCTCGTTGGAGACGATCACATATTTCATCGCCGAATCTTTGACCCGGATCCGGTTCGCCTTTAAGATCCCCGGTAAGACCCGCGCCACCTGTTCATCGATGATGTCCCGGTAGATGATATGTTTGTAGATCACCGCGAGTCTCTTATTGATCCGGGACTCGAACAGCTGCTCCATGGCAAACTTTTCCATCTCGCGCTCGTATTTTTTATAGAGCGGATCATCCTGAGGAATATAGGCAGCCACGTTCGCGTAGAGAGCCGCCCGGCTCTTCTGGTCCAGGTGGGCGCTCTCGTAGGAGAAGTATAAAAGGACCTGGCGCGGCATCATCTGCTCGTAGGAATCCGGAAGCGCATAGAGGAAATATTCATAGATCCTCGTGAGACTGATCTCCTGGCTGATCCCCTTTTCATACCACGAAAAGCTCTCTTTTCCGCGGACATTTCCCTTGATCAGGAGACAGCATACCGCAGTCAGCATCTCCTTCGTCGGATACTTTTCATAAAGCTTTGCGAGCAGTCTGTAATACAGGCGGTGGAAGAATTTCGCCCCCGGCGCCAGCGCACAGATCCGCTCCGCCAGTTCCTCCCCCACAAGTCCGTTCATCGCCCCGTAGTAGAGAGCGTGGATCTCAAAGACATCCATCGTCTTTAAAAGCTCCGGGTTCTTCCCGAAAAGCCGGATCGTCTCGATATAGAGGAACGGGCTGCGGCAGCCGTTCTTATACTGCATCTTAAAGCTCTCCGCGAGCGCTTCCTCCTCCTCATACATCTCCGGCATCATTTTCAGCTGTAAAAGCTGCAGATAAAATCTCCCGTTGGCATCCTCCAGTTTCTTCCGGAACAGGCGGATCACCGCGTCCTTTTTCTCCTCATCCGGCTCCAACCGGTACTGAAGGTACTGATAGTAGCAGTAAAGTGTTCCGAGACGGTCTCTCAGAGCCGCGACCGTCTCCCAGGAATCATCCAGGCATAACGCTGCCTGATCCGGTCTTCCCGCATCCAGATACGTCTCCGCCTGGAGTAAGGACAGGATCACGGAACCGCCGTTTGCGCCGCGGATCGCATCCAGCTCATTCTGGATCTTTCCGAGAACGAGTTTTTTGTCGTAAAGTCCGCTCTCATAAGCTTCGCGGAGTTTCATATACCGGCAGACACCGGCCTTGCTGATCTCGCCCTCGGCGCGCTTTTTCTCCGGTTCCTCTCCCATTGCCTCGATCCGGATCACCGTATCTCCGTGGACCGTGAGAAGACGGATCGCACCCAGGTTCTTTCCGCGGTGCATCCGCTCCGGATGGATCCGGAAGCGGAGATCCAGACGGTCATCCTCAAAATCCGCCTGAGTGATGACTTTTTTCGGGATCTCGATGAAATCACCGTCAGCACGGACTTCCATATAGATATATCCCCAGGTGTTCTTCCGGAGGACTACTTTATCGCTCACGATATCCTTCGGTCTGTCGTAGACCTTTTTCGCCGTCGAAAGAGTCAGTTCGATCGGCTCCTTCACGCCTGCTGCCAGGAAGAACTCTTCCAATGCATTCTGGCGGTTTCCATGTCCCTTCAATCCCTCATAGATCGTGCGGATCTTCAGGTCCTTAAAGAACGGCGCTTCCGTAAAATCCCGGTACTCCATAAGTCGCAGCGCCAGATCCATATCTCTTTTTGCCAGCTCCACAAAGTCTTCCATCGTCTTCAGGGTTGACAGGACACGGACGGACTCGATCATCTCGACACGAAAAAGAAAAGGAACCTCCAGTTCTCCGCTGTTCGTGACAAGCGTGAAGTTTCCCCTGATCAGGTCTCCGTTCTCGCACCAGGAGGTGTCGACCTCGTAGACAATATGGTTTCTTAAGCCTCCGAAGGCACTCTTTAAGATCCTTACACGGCTGTGGCTTGAGTAGGCAAGACCTTTGATATACAAATTATTCTCGCTTGCCAGGTATAGTTCTCTTTTATAAACTGTATCGCTCCCCAGAGTCTCCTCGACCTTCGCAGGTTCAAGGAACAGCTTCGGCGTCTCCGCGTCCACGATTCCTCTGGAAAGGCGCATGATCCGTTCTCTCATATATTCATTCACCTTAAATTCATTATCCGATACCCGATCGCTCTGCGCCCCGCGCTTTTGCGATCTGCTGAAATATTCGTGGTATCATCATAGCACATTTTCCGTTCAAATTCACTACAATTTTCGACCTTTTTCATGGGAAGCCGGAAAAAGGACTTGAATCCGTTCAGTGAAACCTGTAAAATAGATGTATTCGCAAAGATTTTTACAGACTCTAAAATAAAGGAGCAACCCCTATGTTATCTGATCCGATCACGCTCTACAAACTGATGATCTTATATATGCTGGACCATGTCAACTTTCCGCTGACAAACTCCCAGCTCACGGATTTTTTCCTGGATCATGAATATACAACGTATTTTACGCTCCAGCAGGCATTAAATGAGCTGAAAGAGGCGGGGCTGATCCGGATGGAATCCACCCACAATTCCTCCCGCTACGAGATCACAAAAGAGGGTGACGACACGCTCTCCTTCTTCGGAAACAATATCTCCCCCGCGATCATCGAGGATATCGACAGCTACTTAAAAGAGAACAAATTCCGCCTCCGCAACGAGGTTGGCGTCATCTCCGACTTCTATAAATCAACAAACCAGGACTACATCGTTCACTGCGAAGTCCGGGAGGGAAAATCCATCCTCATCGGCTTCGATCTCTCCGTCCCCGACAAAGACCAGGCCGAGACGATGGCCAGCCACTGGAAGGAGCGGAGCCAGGAGATCTACTCCTATGTGATGAAAACGCTGATGAAGGGATGATATTCAAAAGCGGCATTTCCACAGATCATGTTCTGTGGCAATGCCGCTTTTTTGTTTACATTCTCTTATTCCTGTTCCTTCTTTGCGTTTTCCGCTTCCTTCGCAGCCTTTTTCGCAGCCCATTCCGCGGCTTTCTCCGCCTGGATCTCCTCCTCGGCGGTCAGAAGATCTTCTCCGGCAGCCATCTTGTCGATGAGCGTCCAGATATCCTCTCTTCCCTGCTTGGTCTCAGCGGAGAACGGGATCAGGATATCCTGTTTCTCCATTCCGAGACCGGTCCGGATGAGTTTTACCTGTTTCTGGATCTGGCTCCGCTTGATCTTGTCAAGCTTCGTCGCAATGATGACCGGGCGGAAGCCGTTGTAAACGATCCAGTCGTACATAGTCTTATCGTTGGCAGACGGCTCATGACGGATGTCCACGAGAAGAAAGACGCATTTTAACATCTGGGACTTATGGAGATAATTCTCGATCATCTTGCCCCATTTTACCTTCTCAGACTGCGGAACTTTCGCGTAACCGTAGCCGGGGAGATCCACGTAATAGAGATCTCCGTTGATGTTATAAAAGTTGATCGTCTGGGTCTTTCCCGGCTGGGAGGACGTTCTCGCCAACGCTTTCCGGTTCATGAGTGCGTTGATCAGGGAAGATTTTCCCACGTTTGATTTTCCCGCGAACGCGAACTCCGGAAGCGTATTCTCCGGCAGTGTGCTCGTCACACCGCAGACGGTCTCAAGTTCCACATTTCTGATAACCATTCCTATTCTCCTTCTATCTGGCTGGTGCAGCTTTCCTGTATCACGCGAACGCTTCGCGCACCACGTCGTCCATGGTCTTCACGAACACGATCTCCATGCCCTTCGTGATCTCCTTCGAGATCTCCGCCATATCCGGCCGGTTCTTGTCCGGCACGAGCACCTTCTTCATATGTGCCATTCTCGCCGCAAGTGTCTTTTCCTTTAAGCCTCCGATCGGCAGTACACACCCCCGCAGAGTGATCTCGCCGGTCATTGCAACGCTGGCGAGGACCTTTTTGCCGGTCACTGCGGAGAGCATCGCAGTCGCCATCGTGATGCCCGCGGACGGGCCATCCTTCGGCACCGCACCTTCCGGAATATGAAGATGCAGATCATGTTCCTTAAAATATTTGCTTTCCACACCATACCGGTCAGCCACAGATCTTACATACGTCAGTGCGATCTGCGCGGATTCCTTCATGACATCGCCCATCTGGCCTGTCATCTGGAGTTTTCCGTCGCCCGGCATCACATTCACTTCGATCTGGAGAGTATCCCCGCCAACGCTGGTCCATGCGAGACCTCTCACGATCCCGACTTCATCCTCCTCGTTGGCATTCTCGAAGGTGATCTTTTCTTTTCCGAGATACTTCTGAAGATTTCCCTCTGTGATATGCACGGATTTCCGTTTTTTCTCAAGGAATTCTCTTGCCGCCTTCCGGCAGATCTCGCCGATCCGGCGCTCTAAGTTCCTGACTCCGGCTTCCCTCGTGTAGTTGTGGATGATCTTTTCCAGCGCTTTATCGCTGAAGGAGAGCATTTCCCCTGTGAGTCCGTTTCTCTCTAACTGCTTCGGAACGAGATATTTCTTCGCGATATGGAACTTCTCATTCTCCGTGTAACTGGACACTTCAATCACTTCCATACGGTCAAGGAGCGGTCTCGGGATCGTGGACACATCGTTGGCTGTCGCGATAAAGAGGACTCCGGAAAGGTCTAACGGGATTTCCAGATAGTGGTCGCGGAATTTCCCATTCTGCTCTCCGTCAAGGACCTCAAGGAGCGCAGACGAGACATCTCCCCTGTAGTCCGCGGAGACCTTATCGATCTCGTCCAGGAGCATCAGCGGGTTCGCCACGCCTGCCTGGCGCATCGCATCGGCGATCCGGCCCGGCATCGCGCCGACATACGTCTTTCTGTGGCCGCGGATCTCCGCCTCATCGTGAATGCCGCCGAGGCTGATCCTTACATACTTCTTTCCGAGCGCGCGGGCCACGGATCTCGCAATGGAGGTCTTACCTGTTCCCGGCGGTCCCACAAGGCAGAGGATCGGGCTTGTGCCTTTCTTTGTGAGGGCGCGGACCGCAAGGAATTCCAGAACGCGGTCTTTTACCTGCTCCAGACCATAGTGATCTTCCTCCAGCACTTCCTTCGCATGGATGATGTCCTGATTGTCCCTGGACGTCTTCTTCCACGGCATCTCGAGGACCGTCTCGATATAGGTGCGCAGGACATTTGCCTCCTGGCTTCCGCCCGGCATGCCTTTGAAACGCTGGATCTCTTTTTTGATCTTCTCCTTTGTCTCCTTATCCGCATTCAGCTTTTCAAGCTGTTCCAGATACCCGTCAGCGTCCTCCGCCCCGGCATCATCTCCCAGCTCCTCACGGATGACCTTCAGCTCTTCCCTCAGGATGTAGTCGCGCTGGTTCTTATCGATATGTTCCTTTACTTTTCCCTGATAATCACGCTTGATCATCAGGATCTCGATCTCACGCATCAGATAATACACGATCCGGTCGTAGAGGTGGCTTACATAGTCACATTCCAGAAGCTCCTGCTTTACAGCAAAATCCCACGGGAATTCGTTCGCTGTCTGGGTCAGGAGCGGCTCCAGGTCTGTGATCACGAGGAGACTTCCGATAAAGTCCTTCACCGCCTTCGGGTTCGCGTTTCCAAACTCCTCAAGTTTTTCCTTGACGATCCGGCTCATCGCTTCCTTCACGGTATCCGAGAGCTGCTCCTCCTGCATCGGAGCGTCCTCGATCTCCGCCTCCAGATACTGTCCGTCTTCGAACAGTGTGAGAAGAGCCGCTCTCTCTAATCCTTCCACCATCACGCGCAGGATCCCGTTCGGCATTTTCACGATCTGTTTGATCTGGGATACCGTTCCCATCTGATACAGATCTGCGGCCGTCGGCACCTCCTGCTGTGGATTCCGCTGCGTCACAAGGTAGACCTTCTGGTCTCCCATCATGGCTGTCTCCACCGCGCGGACAGATTTTTCCCGGCTGATATCAAAATGCTGCACCATTCCCGGGAGGATCGTAAGTCCCCGGAGTGCCACAGCCGGCATCGTAATTTTCTTATCTTCCATTCATTTCTCCTGAGCGGAAATCCGTTTCCGACATTCCGATCGTCGTGATTTCCGCCTTTTTCTATGAGACAGTTTCAGACAGGTCAGCGCATCCCATCGGATAATGCGGCTGTCCTATCGATCGTATTTGTAAAAAACGTCTCCGGCAGTTTCCGGATACATTGCGTCAAAAAGGCTGCCGTGACATTTCTGTGCGCAGCAGCCCCTCTTATCTGCGGGATACGGGTCCTGCAGGTTCATTTTGTAAGGAGAGCCGTTCTCTTACGCGATCTCCCCGTTTCCATCTTTTCTGGATCTTCCGGACAACGCCTTTTTCGGCACCGTCACATCGCGGTATACGAATTCCGGCTTTTCCTTTCCGTCCACCGCATCCTTCGTAACGGTACAGATACCCACGTTGGAATCAGACGGAACCTCGTACATCGTATCCATCATGACAGATTCCATGATCGCACGGAGTCCTCTTGCTCCCGTCTTTCTCTCCACCGCCATATGGGCGATCTCGTGGACAGCCTCCGGAGTGAACTCCAGCTTCACGTCATCCAGCTCAAATAACTTCTGATACTGTTTTACGAGCGCGTTCTTCGGCTCCGTGAGGATCCGCACAAGGGCATCCTCATCCAGAAGATCTAAGGATACCATCACCGGGACTCTTCCGACAAACTCCGGGATCAGACCAAATTTCGTAAGATCCTGCGGCATCGCCTGCTTCAACAGCTTGCTGATATCCGTATTTTTCTTATCCACGATCTTCGCGCCGAAGCCGATGGAACTTGTCTCCAGTCTGGACTCGATAATTCTCTCAAGGCCATCGAAAGCACCGCCGCAGATGAACAGGATGTTCGTCGTATCGATCTGGATCAGCTCCTGCTGCGGATGCTTTCTGCCGCCCTGAGGCGGAACGCTTGCAACAGTACCTTCCAGGATCTTTAACAACGCCTGCTGGACGCCCTCGCCGGAAACATCACGGGTAATGGACACATTCTCGGATTTTTTTGTGATCTTATCGATCTCATCGATGTAAATAATACCGTACTCCGCACGGCTCACATCGTTATCTGCTGCCTGGATCAATTTTAAGAGGATGTTCTCCACGTCCTCGCCGACATAACCGGCCTCAGTCAGCGTCGTTGCATCTGCGATCGCAAACGGAACACCTAAAAGCTTCGCAAGTGTCTGCGCAAGATAAGTCTTGCCGGATCCGGTCGGACCGAGCATCAGGATATTGCTCTTCTGAAGATCAACATCACTTTCCTTCTTCGATGTGATTCTCTTATAATGATTGTAAACAGCCACGGAAAGAACTTTCTTCGCCTCATCCTGTCCGATCACATAGTCGTCCAGAAATTCTTTGATCTCCTTCGGTTTTAAGAGGTTGATTCCGGAGAAATCCGGTCTTTCCTCCTCCTCGTTTCCGAGTTCTTCCTCAAGGATCTCACTGCAGAGTTCGATACACTCATCACAGATATAGACGCCGTTGGAGCCGGCTATCATTTTTCTTACCTGATCCTGATTCTTTCCGCAGAAGGAACATCTGATCTTTTCCTCAGGTCTTACTGGCATGTTCGCACCTCAATTCTAAATTTATAACCGGACCTAGTGTCCTGTGATCACGCGGTCGATCAGGCCGTATGCGGCTGCCTCTTCCGCTGTCATATAATTATCTCTCTCCGTATCGCGGGCGATCACGTCGAGCGGCTGCCCTGTGTTTGCAGCCAGGATCTTGTTGAGCTTTTCTTTTGTCTTTAAGATCTGCTCCGCAACGATCTTGATCTCCGTCGCCTGACCCTGTGCCCCGCCGGACGGCTGATGGATCATGACCTCAGCGTTCGGAAGCGCAAAACGTTTGCCCTTCGCACCGCTGGAGAGAAGGAATGCTCCCATGCTTGCAGCCATACCGATGCAGGTCGTGCATACGTCGCATTTAATATAGTTCATCGTATCATAGATCGCCATACCGGCCGTTACGGAACCGCCCGGGCTGTTGATATAAAGGTTGATGTCCTTATTCGGATCCTCGGATTCCAGGAACAGGAGCTGAGCCACAACAAGGCTCGCGCTCACATCGTTTACTTCCTCACCGAGGAAAATAATACGGTCTTTTAATAATCTGGAATAGATATCGTAGGAACGCTCTCCTCTGCTTGTAGATTCAAGCACATAAGGTACTAAGCTCATATTATTTCCTCCATCTTTTCTTTTATGATCGCGGCACACAGAAATATCTGTCCGGAACCTGTGCTCACCGTCAAAATTCCGGCTGTCTGCACACATTTCGGAACTATCCCTGTATAACCGACTGGGGATTGCCGCGAAAAGCTCTCCGCAGCAACCCCCTCTGAATGCGGGTCATGGTCCGTCATCGGACCACTTTCCACCATGTTTTCTGTGCAGATCCGTCTAAAGTATGTTGCCCTGATTAGTCAACGAACTTTGCCTCAGCTACAAGGAAGTCGATCGCTTTCTGTACAGCAAGGTCTTCTTTTAACTGTGCCATCTGCTCTTCACCAAACATACCCTTGATCTGTTCTTTATCCATCTTGAAGTCTGCAGCCATCTTGTCGAACTGCTCCTCAACTGCAGCATCGTCAGCCTGGATGTTTTCAGCCTTTACAACTGCCTCGAGAACAAGTCTTGTCTGAATTCTCTTGATCGCCTGCGGCTTCATCTGCTCGCCGATCTTCTCAGCTGTCATGCCTGTGATCTCAACATACTGCTTGAAGGAGATACCCTGGCTCTCAAGTCTGCGCGCATAGTCGTTGACCATACCGTTAACCTGCTCCTCAACCATCTGATCCGGGATCTCCATTGTTGCGTTCTCGATTACCTTAGCAACGACCTTATCCTCGTCTGCTGTCTTAGCTGCTTCAATCTTCTCAGCCTGTAATTTCTCTGTAAGGTCTTTCTTGTACTCTTCCATTGTATCGAAATCAGATACTTCGCTTGCGAACTCATCGTTTGCTTCCGGAAGCTCTTTTCTCTGGATCTCTTTTACTTTTACTTTGAATACAGCCGGTTTGTTCTTTAACTCTTCTACATGGTACTCAGCCGGGAATGTTACGTTTACTTCGCACTCTTCGCCGGTCTTCTTGCCGATGAGCTGCTCCTCAAAGTTGTCGATGAATGTATGGGAACCGATCGTAAGCGGATAGTCCTCAGCCTTGCCGCCCTCGAATCTCTTTCCGTCTACGGAACCGTCGAAGTCGATCGTTACCTGATCGCCATCCTCAACGCCTCTGTCCTCAACTGTGATCAGGCGGGAGTTTTTCTCTCTTGCGCGCTTGATCTCTGTCTCGATATCTTCCTCTGTAACGTCAGATTTTGTCTTCTGAACCTCTACGCCCTTGTACTGGCCAAGAGTAACTTCCGGCTTAACAGCAACCTTTGCTGTGTAGATGAAGGACTTTCCTTCCTCGATCTGCTCGATGGAAACAGCCGGACGGGAAACGATCTCAAGTCCGCTCTCCTTTGCAGCATCCGGATAGCTTGCGTCGATCACTTCATCAACGGCATCCTCGTAGAATACGCCAACACCATACATCTTCTTGATCATGTTGAACGGAGCTTTTCCTTTTCTGAAGCCCGGGATATTGAATTTACCCTTATTCTTATTATAGGAATGCTGTACAGCCTCCTCAAACTTTTCTGCCGGCACTTCGATTGTAAGTTTTGCCGTATTCTTCTCTAAATTCTCAACCTGTACGCTCATTTTATGAGTTCCTCCTTAAATATATCGATAGCGGGGATCGGATGGTCCCGCCCGTATGATCTCGTAACTGCCGCTTTTTGGGCGTTACACGTTTTCCG
Source organism: Clostridium sp. CM74B_53 (assembly GCF_036318045.1). Lineage (NCBI taxonomy): Bacteria > Bacillati > Bacillota > Clostridia > Eubacteriales > Clostridiaceae > Clostridium > Clostridium sp. CM74B_53. The sequence continues at coordinate 99,025 of NZ_JAWQDE010000007.1, forward strand.
GCATTATGATGGCCGCTCAGCGAAAAATCCGCCCGCAGGCATCACTTCTCCGTCACGCGCACATAGCGCCGCATGAAATTATAACATAAGACGCATAAAAAGACCAGACCTAAATTACAAAAAATCCAGAAAATACGGGATATTCTTGCTGCAAATACCTGCATTCTCTCCCCACGCCTGCCAGTCCATACCATTCCCGGCACACCACGCTCACATAACGCGCCTGCCTCACAGCGGTGAGTATCCAGGCAGGCGCACCTTGATCCGGGGATCTGGTTCCTCTTAGCTCGCGGGTGACTGCGTTGGAACACAGATGCCGCACTGTCTGAGCGCAGCGAGTTTGCGGCATCTGTGTTCCGCCTTTAGCAGGCACACGCAAGCTTAGCGGAACCGTCCCCGCATCCCCGCGTGCACCTGCCCGGATACTCACCGCGTACCTCAGCCAACACCCTCAGCGAGTCTATTTATCTCTCATACTGGATCGCCTTTCTGATCTTCTCCGCCTCATTCTCACTCACCAGAATACGGATCAGCTCCAACCCAAGGTCGATCGCCCATCCCATTCCGCGTCCGGTACTGATCAGCCGGTCCGTCACCACACCGTCGCCGCGGCAGTCCGCACCCTTCATCTGATTCTCAAACCCCGGATAGCAGGTCGCACGATGACCTTCGACAAGACCGAGCTCCCCTAAAACACTCGGAGCCGCACAGATCGCCGCAAGCCGCTTTCCTGCTGCAGCATGGGCCTTCAGCATCTCTGCCAGACCTCTGTGTGCCTTCAGGTTATTCGTTCCGACAAGTCCGCCCGGGAGGAACAGCACATCTGCGTCATCCCCGATCTCCTCGAACAGACAGTCCGCCTCAATCTTAAAACCGTGGGATCCCGTCACCATCTTTCTTCCCATGATGGAGACCAGTTTCACATCCACTTTCGCTCTTCTCAGGCAGTCACACACCGCGAGGCACTCCACCTCTTCCATTCCGTCTGCCACAAACGCATATACTCTTGCCATTTTCATTTACGCACCTTTCTGATCGCAGTGCGGGGGAAATCCCTGCCTTATAACGCAGTAGAAATCCCCCGCAAATCTCATTTTTTCGTAACTGTTCAGTACCCTCACAGTTACGAGCAAAAATCCATTCCAGATCGGCTTCGCCGATGGGATTTTTGCCTCCAGACCTGTGCTTTATTACGGTCAGCGCAGCAAGTGCGCAGACCTACTGAATAGTTACATTTTTTCAACATCACTGTCCGTCTTTCTCATCATCCGTATACGGATAAAATTTCCCGTTCAGATAATATCCGCGTCCAGGTCCGCCCTCCGACCGTTTTACTTCTGTTCCGCGATCCTCTGCATCCGCCTGCTGCTGTGCGGAAGAATCCACGGTCTGCTCTGGTCCATGATACTGATACGGCTCCTGCGGCATATCATTCCAGCTGTCCGAGGCGCTGTTCTGTCCCTGTCCGTACGAATAACCGGTTCCGCCATTCTGTCCATAGCCGCCGTTCATATTTCCGGTTCCATACGCACCGTATCCGCCGCCCGGGTTTTCATTCCCACCGACATCTCTCACACTGTCCGGTTCCACATACTGTCCGCCATAGCGCGCGTTATTCTGTACAAACGGTTCCCCTCCGAATCCATTCAGGCGTCCCGAATATGGTCCGCGAAGCACTGCGTAAAGCTCCGCAAAGGTTGCATCCACATACGGCTGGACGAAGAAGGTTCCGATACCGCAGAGCAGGGTTCCTAAAAGCTGCCATCCCAGGAAGGAAAGGCCGAGTACAAAGGCGTTCCATTTCTGTCCATCCATCATCTCTTTCGAGAGTCTTAAAACTTCCATCGTCTTCATATCCGGGTTTTCAGCAAGAATATATGGAACCATCAGATAGCAGTACTGGAAATAAACAGAAACAAAAGCTCCTATCGTAGCGCATATCATTACTGCCCAAAATACACTACCGATCCATTCAACACCATTAAACAAGATCACAAGAAATCCCAACAGACTGGCCAGGATCACAACACTCTCTGTGATCAGTCCCCGAAGGAACTGGGTTCCCACGATCTTTAAATATCCATTGGAAAATCCCCAGAAGATCTTTCCGACACCCGCCGACTGCCCCGTCACACGGCTTTCCAGATAGAACCGGTTCCGTCCGACTTCAAACAATGGCTGTACAAAAATTCCGATCACGACAGAGACGATCACAATAACGACCACCGCTCCCGCGAAAAGACGGTAAAACAGGTTGCTCGCAACCATGGATCCGGCATTTCCGGCTCCCGGTCCGTAAGCGTCGCCAAGTCCAGGGACAAGCTCGATCCCGCTGGCAAGACCACTCTGGGTACTTCCACTGAGGCTGCCGTCGCCTCCTAATTCACCGATCAAAAGACCGCTCTGGTCATCCCGGCTGCTTCCCGTCGCATTCTGCTCCAGGTAGCTTGTAACTCTCTGCGTGTTTGCATTCGATCCGCCGAATCCGCTGAGGATCGCAAAGATCAGGCTCACCGCAAATGCCGCCCAGTAATATCTGCTCAGACACATTTTTGCACGGTTCTTTAACTCTGCCCTTGTCCACATACGCACTCCTCCTTTTTTCATGAACGGTGTTGACCGATATGCAAAAACAGGACATTCTCCCGGATTCCGCATACTGGAACCGCTGAACTTTCATCTACATTTGTTTACTGATATTGTAACATGTTTTTTTACAAAAGACCTTACTTTTTCCTTGCGATATGATATGATTTATTACAGTTTGTTTCAATCACTGCCGGTAATTTCATAAGAACTGGCGATCAAATCTTCTGCCGCAACCGCCGGCATCCCAGAAAGGATATTTATCATGGAAATCGAACGCAAATTTCTCGTCACGACACCTCCTGAAAACTATGGGTCCTTCCCTCTTCATGAGATCGAACAGGCATACCTCTGCACCGAACCTGTGGTGAGGATCCGGAAGGAAGATGACAACTACTACCTCACCTACAAATCCAAAGGACTTCTCGCGAGGGAAGAATATAATCTTCCGCTCACAAAAGAGGCCTACGCCCACCTGCTCACAAAAGCGGACGGGAACGTCCTCACGAAAAAACGCTACCTGCTCCCTGTCCCGGGACGCGAGGATCTCACCGTGGAATTCGATGTCTTTGAAGGAAAATTCGCCGGACTCATGCTCGCGGAGATTGAGTTTTCCTCCGAGGAGGACGCAAAAGCCTTTCCTCCGCTCCCCTGGTTTGACCGGGATGTGACCTGGTCCGGAGAATACCAGAACAGCAAGCTTTCAAAAATGCCGTAACTTGTAAAAAAAGACCACCGACGGCCCAAAGAACCGCCGATGGTCTTTTTTATTTTCATTCAGATTGCACGGATCCGGAAGAAATTACATCATTCCGCCCATTCCGCCTGCGCCTGCCGGCATTGCCGGAGTCTCTTCTTTGATGTTTGCAACAACGGACTCTGTTGTAAGGAGTGTGGAAGCAACACTTGTTGCGTTCTGTAATGCACTTCTTGTAACCTTAGCCGGATCAAGGATACCAGCTTTGATCATATCAACAAACTCTTCGTTGTAAGCATCGAAGCCCTGGCCAACCGGAAGCTCTTTTACTTTATTTACGATCACAGCACCCTCAAGACCTGCGTTGGATACGATGTGGAATAACGGAGCTTCGAGAGCCTTTAAGATGATCTTTCCGCCGGTCTTCTCATCGCCTTCCATGCCGTTTACAAGAGCTGCAACCTTCTCTGCTGCATGAACATAAGCAGATCCGCCGCCTGCGATGATACCTTCTTCAACAGCTGCCTTTGTAGCTGCAAGAGCATCTTCCATACGAAGCTTTGCTTCTTTCATCTCTGTCTCAGTAGCAGCACCTACACGGATAACAGCTACGCCGCCAGCGAGTTTTGCAAGTCTCTCCTGAAGTTTCTCTCTGTCGAAATCGGATTTTGTCTCTTCGATCTGACCTTTGATCTGGGCAACTCTGTCAGCGATGGCTTTCTTGTCGCCGAGACCGTCAACGATGATCGTGTTCTCTTTCTGAACCTTAACGGATTTTGCACGTCCAAGCTGCTCCATTGTAGCATCCTTGAGGTCAAGACCGAGTTCATCAGAGATCACAGTACCGCCTGTTAAGATCGCGATATCCTTTAACATCTCTTTTCTTCTGTCGCCGTAGCCCGGTGCCTTAACGCCAACTACGCTGAATGTACCTCTTAACTTGTTGACGATAAGAGTTGTAAGAGCCTCGCCTTCGATATCCTCAGCGATGATGAGAAGCTTTGCACCTGTCTTAACGATCTGCTCGAGTAACGGAAGAATATCGTTGATGTTTGCGATCTTCTTATCTGTGATCAAGATATACGGGTCATCAAGAGTTGCCTCCATCTTCTCCATATCTGTGCACATATATGCGGAAATGTATCCACGGTCGAACTGCATACCTTCTACAAGGTCAAGCTCTGTTTTCATGGTCTTGGACTCTTCGATTGTGATAACGCCGTCGTTTGTAACTTTCTCCATTGCGTCTGCAACCATCTCGCCGACCTCATCGCTTGCTGCGGAGATTGCTGCAACTCTTGCGATCTGGTCCTTGCTGCTGATCGGCTCACTCATCTCTGCGATCGCCTTAACAGCTTCGTCGGTAGCTTTCTTCATACCTTTTCTTAATACGATCGGGTTTGCACCTGCTGCCAGGTTCTTCATACCTTCATTTACCATAGCCTGTGCAAGAACGGTAGCGGTTGTTGTACCATCACCGGCAACATCGTTTGTCTTTGTTGCAACTTCTTTTAACAGCTGTGCGCCCATGTTCTCAAACGGGTCTTCCAGTTCGATCTCTTTTGCGATCGTAACACCATCGTTTGTGATGAGCGGAGCACCGAAGGATTTGTCGAGAACAACGTTTCTTCCTTTCGGTCCGATCGTTACGCGAACGGTATCAGCAAGTTTATTTACACCAGCTTCAAGAGCTTTTCTGGCCTCAACGCCATATTTAATTTCCTTAGCCATGTTAAGATTCCTCCAATCAATAATAAGTGATTATTCGATCACTGCAAGAATATCATTCTGTTTTACGATGATGTAATCTTCTTCCTCAACTTTTACTTCTGTTCCGGAGTATTTGGAGTAGATGACCTTATCGCCCGGTTTTACCTGCATCTTGATCTCTTTTCCGTCAACAACTCCGCCAGGACCAACAGCGATCACTTCTGCCTGCTGCGGTTTTTCCTTTGCCTGACCCGGAAGAACGATACCGGATTTTGTGGTCTCTTCTGCAACTAACTGTTTTAAAACAACTCTGTCAAATAATGGTACTAATTTCATTACTGACTCCTCCTTGTCATTTTACAAGCTCTTGTGACCGCTCTGTAATTTTCAGTCACAATTCTTTTTTTCTTTTATCTTATTCAGTCTGACTAAGGTCTTTTCCCTGACCCCTCGTCACAAATCATGTTATAGCACATGTTGTTAGCACTGTCAAGTCATGAGTGCTAATTATTTTATGAAAAATTTGTGACCTATGAATTTTCTGCATTTTCCTCCGTCAATCGTTCAATATATATCAATTTACGCGGAGAATCTTCATACAGACAAGCCTTCCGGGAATCTTCCTGTTACAGTAGGCGGGCATGGAATGTCCGTATACTGTAAAAACTTTTCATTGGTTTTATACATTTTTTTAACTTTTTTCATAATTATCTCTTTCTTTTTCCCATGAATTCGATTATGATTATAAATAGCAGACTGGCGGCTGCAGGCAGGATCTTCGATCCTCTGGATGCAGCGGAAAGGAGAATGAACCATGTCAAAAAAGAAATCAGGCCTTCTTATCGCATTTGGCGCGATGCTCGGCGGCGCAGTTGCGGCCGGTATCTCCTACTATCTGAAATTAAAATCCTTCAATGATGAGCTCGATCAGGATTTTCACGAATACGAGGAAGAAGATTCCCCTTCTGATGAAAATGAAGAGAAAGCGGAAAATGCTCCGGAAAGAACTTATATTACGATCAACTCTGGAAAAGACGCAGAGACCGCCGATGATCCTGCAGCAGAAAAAAAAGAAGATCCCGATACAGCAGAATGTTCAGCAGCAGAGGGAACCTGCGAAACAGCAGCAGACAGCAGCTCTGCGGCAGAGGGATCTGCAGCAAATGAAAAAACATCCTCCGTTGTAGTTGAGGACGATACGGAGGAAGGAAAAACTGAATGATACAAAGTCTTCTCCGCTCCATGGAGCTATTAGAAGTTTTGAAAGAAAAAAACCGCAATTTCTCGATCGCGGAACTGGCGGAAGCGATGGAGCTTCCCCCAAGTACGGTACACCGGATCCTTCAGACATTCTGTGAGAAAAAGTATGTGATCCGCGATGACAGATCCCACACCTACCGGCTCGGTCCGGCACTTATTCCTTTAGGAAAGGCTGCCGCCAGAGGGATCCGTCTTCAGGATGCTGCCCACAGTATCCTGACGCAGCTCGCAAAGCAGACAAAGGAGGACGCTTATCTCGTGATCCCGGTCGGCAATAAGGGCCTTGTGATCGAGAAAGTCGATGGTCCGAGCCACTTAAAGGTCGTCGAGGAATTCGGCTACGAGATGTATATGCACTGCGGAGCGATCCGAAAGGTCCTCCTTGCATGGCAGAGTCCGACCTTCATCGACGAATATTTCCGAACCATCATCATCCACGACCAGGCGTTCCCGCATGTCCGCCCGGATGATCTGCGCGAAGAGTTAAAAAAGATCCGCCAGGACGGCTACGCCATTACCCGCGGAGAATATGTCAACGATGCTGTCGGGATCGGTGCCCCGGTCTTCAACTCTGAGGGCGAGCTTGCAGGTTCCATCGGCATTATTGCCCCGGAGATCCGGATCGGCTCTCCGGAACTTCTTGAGACCCAGAGAGATCTTGTCCAGTTTTATGCATCCGCCCTCTCCTCCGACCTCGGATACGAGAAGCACGATGTATTTCAATAGTCACTTTTGAATCTTCGGGATATACATTTTCAAATGTATATCCCTTTTTGTATCTTTTCCTCTATCCTTTTTTCACTCCAGCGCTTCGCGCAACAGTTCCACGCCCTTCCGGATCTCCTCTTCTGTAAGTCCTGCATACCCAAGAACGATCGTGTGGGATTCCTTTGCCCGCCTTTCTTCCATACAAAATCCGGACAGACCGTAGACGCGGACCTTTTTTTCTTCTGCCTTCGCTAAAAGCGCCTGTTCCGCTTCACCCTTTCTGTCGGTCAGAAGAACATGAAGTCCCGCGTATTCCCCCTTGATCTCGAACCGTTTTTCCAATGGTTTTAATGCACCAAGGAGTACATCATGCTTTCCCTTGTAGATCTCGCGCATCCTGTTCAGATGGCGCTCGAAATATCCCCCGGAAATAAAATTCGCCAGGATCCTCTGATCGACTCTGGATACCGTCGAGGAATAAAATCTTCCCTTTTTGCGGTATACGGAAAGCAGACTTTCCGGAAGCACCATGTATCCCACACGGATCGCAGGGGCGATAGCCTTCGAAAAGGTTCCCATATACACGACCGAACCCGTCTGATCCATCCCCTGGAGCGCCGGGATCGGTTTTCCCTTATACCGGAATTCACTGTCATAGTCATCCTCGATCAGATACCTTCCGGGAAGCTCTCCCGCCCAGGATAAAAGCTCCTGCCTCCGCTTTACCGGCATCACGATCCCTGTCGGGAACTGGTGGGACGGCATCACATACGCGGCCTGCGCAGTCTGATCCTCAAGCTCCTTTACACAGAATCCATTCTTATCGATCCCCACCGGCAGGACTTTATGCCCCACGCCGGATAATACCCAGTACGCCTGTCGGTAAGTGGGATCTTCCATTGCGATCACTGCATCTTTTCCGAGCAGCTGGGAGAGCAGCATCAGAAGATATTCGTTTCCCGCTCCGATGATGATCTGGGATGCATCGCAGTTCACGCCGCGCGCCGCATGGAGATATTCCCGGATCGCCTCCCTGAGGATCAGGTCTCCCTGCGGATCCCCCTTCAAAAAAAGATCCCGGTCCTCCTCCTTCAGGACAGCACGGCTGATCTTTCTCCAGGTCGCATAGGGAAAGCCCTCCAGGTCGATCCCGCGCGGGGAAAAATCCACTTCCATTTTTTCCGAAAAGAGCTGCTCCCCGGCATTTTCCTGTTCCATGCCGGAGGACAGCTCTCTTTTCTGATCCGTTCTGGCAACGGCAGACCGCGCCACCGGAGGAAAAATTCCGTCCAGTGACGCCGCAAAATAACCCTTTCGCGGAACTGCCTCAAGATAACCTTCCGACACCAGCTGCTCATACGCAAGCTGCGTCGTACTCCTGCTGACCTTAAGGCTCTTCGCAAGATCCCTGGATGAAGGGAGCTGCTTTTCCGGTCTTATATTGCCTTTTCGGATCTCATCTTTGATATATTGATAGATCTGTTCATACAGAGGCCTGTCCCCCTGTACATTTAACGGTACGATCAATTCCATAAATCTTTATTTCGGAAGCTTGAAGGAGCTCTTTAAGGAAACGATACGGTTGTATACCGGCTTTCCTTCCTCGCTGTCCTTGCAGTCTACACAATAATAACCGTTTCTCATAAACTGGAAGCTGTCGTAAGCCTTTGCCTCCATGAGCTTCGGCTCTACATATGCGGTCGTGACGGTCTTGGAGTTCGGATTTAAGTTCAGGGTTCCGTCTGCGTTCAGCTTTCCTTTTTCCTCATCCACGATATTCTCATAGAGACGGCACTCGACTTTTCCGGCTGTCGGAACAGATACCCAGTGGATCGTTCCTTTTACCTTTCTTCCGGTAAATCCGGAACCGCTCTTTGTCTCCGGATCGTATGTGCAGTGGATCACTGTCACATTTCCGTTTTCATCCTTCTCAACACCGGTACATGTCACGAAGTAAGCTCCCATGAGACGCACTTCATTGCCCGGGAAGAGGCGGAAATACTTCTTCGGCGGATTCTCCATGAAGTCCTCGCGCTCGATGTAGAGTTCTCTTGAGAACGGAACCTCACGCTCGCCCATCTCCGGATTTTCAAGGTTGTTCGGGATACTTAACATCTCGGTCTGTCCTTCCGGATAGTTGTCGATCACGAGTTTGACCGGATCAAGAACAGCCATCATTCTCGGGCGTTTTAACTTCAGGTCCTCACGGATGCAGTACTCCAGCATCGCATAGTCGACGGAGCTGTTTGCCTTGGAAACACCGACGAGATCCACGAACATTCTTAAAGATTCCGGTGTATATCCTCTTCTTCTGAGAGCAGCGATCGTAACAAGACGCGGGTCATCCCAGCCGTCCACGATCCCGTCCTCAACGAGTTTTTTAATGTAACGTTTTCCGGTTACAACGTTTGTCAGGTACATCTTTGCGAACTCGATCTGACGAGGCGGATTCTCAAATTCACATTCTCTTACGACCCAGTCGTAGAGAGGTCTGTGATCCTCAAATTCCAGAGTACAGATGGAGTGTGTGATGTGCTCGACTGCGTCCTCGATCGGATGAGCGAAGTCGTACATCGGGTAGATGCACCACTTGTCTCCCGTGTTGTGGTGTGTCATATGGGCAACACGATAGAGGACCGGATCACGCATGTTGATGTTCGGGGATGCCATATCGATCTTCGCACGGAGAACCTTCTCACCGTCCTTGTACATACCGTTCTTCATGTTTTCGAATAACTGGAGGTTCTCCTCGATCGAACGGTCACGGTACGGGCTGTTTTTACCCGGTGTTGTGAAGTCACCGCGGTACTCCTTGATCTGGTCAGCAGAAAGATCGCAGACAAACGCTTTTCCCTTTTTGATCAGCTTTACTGCACACTCATACATTGTGTCGAAGTAGTTGGAAGCAAAGAACAATCTGTCCTCAAAGTCAGCGCCAAGCCACTTTACATCCTCTGTGATCGACTGTACAAACTCCGTTTTTTCCTTCGTCGGGTTTGTATCATCGAAACGAAGATTAAACTTTCCGCCATACTCTTTTGCGAGACCGGAGTTTAAGATGATCGATTTTGCATGTCCGATATGAAGGTAGCCGTTCGGCTCCGGTGGGAACCGGGTCTGGACATGGTCATATACTCCTTCCGCAAGATCTTTATCAATTTCCTGCTCGATAAAGTTTTTGGAAACTACTTCTTTTGTTTCCTCAGCCGGTGTCATATTCTCAGCCATATCAATTTCCTCCATTTCGTTTTTTCAATAACATGCCCGTACATCCTTCTATTTTCAATTTCCGCCGTATTTCCTTTTCCGGCAGGATCAGATATCGAACTGTTATAGATATAATACTAAATATTAGCACACTTTATCAAAGAATTAAAGGGGAAATTTTACAGGATTTACATCCTTGACTATGTTATCTTTCCTTTTTACCGGCAGGAATCTTCTGAACCGAAATTTCTGCCAATGAAAAAGGGTGAAAATTATTGACTGAAAATGTAGAAAATCCTTTGACGAATCTGTATTCAGGGATTATACTGTCCTTATAACCTGCTAAATTTTTCACAATATATAAAATCCGGAGGAAATGATATGGACAAGAATTCTTTCGATCTGATAACATTTGGTGAGATCATGCTGCGCCTTTCCCCGCCGCGCCATGCCCGCATCGTCGATGGCGATATCTTCGAAAAGCGTGCCGGCGGAGCGGAACTCAATGTTGCTTCCGGCGTTGCCCTTTTAGGACTTCGTACCGGTATCGTTTCCAAACTTCCGCAGAATGAGCTCGGAACTTTCATTAAAAACAGGATCCGTTTTGTCGGCGTATCCGATGACTATCTCGTCTATGACGACACACCGGATGCAAGACTCGGACTCTACTATTACGAGATGGGTGCTGCCCCGAGAAAGCCTACGATCGTCTATGACCGCCATCAGGCTTCCGTCACGAGGATCAAAATGAGTGAGATCCCGGATGACATCTACCACTCCGCGAGAATGTTCCACACGAGCGGAATTTCGTTAGCGCTCTGTCAGAACATGCAGAATGTTGCCGTGGAGCTGATCCGCCGATTCAAGGCCGCTGGAGCTACGATCTCCTTCGATGTCAACTACCGCGCGAACCTCTGGAGTGAGGAAGATGCCAGAAAGACGATCGAGGAGATCCTTCCGCTCGTCGATGTGCTCTTTGTCTCCGAGGAGACAAGCCGCCGGATGTTCAAAAAGACCGGTGACCTGAAGGAGATCATGAAGAGCTATGCCACTGATTATGGCGTAAAGATCGTTGCCACCACCCAGCGCACGGTCATCAGCCCGAGAAAACACAACTTCACTTCGATCGTCTACGACGCACGCTCTGATAAATTTTACACAGAGGCGCCTTACAACGACATCGATGTCATCGACCGGATCGGTTCCGGTGACGCCTATGTGGCCGGTGTCCTCTTTGGACTCTTAAAATACGGCGACCCTGAAAAGGCCATGCAGTTCGGAAATGCCACATCGAGCGTCAAAAACACGGTACCCGGCGATCTTCCGTCCTCCGATTTCAAAGAGATCGACCGGATCATCCGCGAACATCATTCCACAGGTCCGGTAAGTGAGATGAACCGGTAAGAAACAGCTGATTTTATCACATAAAACTTTTTGCACAAAAAGGTCTGAGTCTTTAATGCTGCTCAGACCTTTTTTATTCTATCATTCTCCATGTACACAACGTTTAAGCCGATCAGGCAAGTGAAAACACGCTTCGCGAGTTTCCCCTTGTTATCGCGACAGTCGCCAAGGTCTCGCGCAAGCGCGGACTTTGGCTCGTTGTTTTTTACATTTCCTTACAGATCCAGATCGATGAACTCGAAGCCATCATCATTCTCTGTCTTCTTATCAGGAGCTGCTTTCGCGGCTTCCGCTTCCTTCGCAAGATTTCTCGACAGATCTTTTTCCACATCTGTGACATTCTTTCTGACAGGTCTTGCCGGTCTCTCCGGTGCTGCTGTTCCGGTTTCTGCGGAAGGTCTTTCCGTTCTCACCGTTTCACGGGTTTGTACCGCCGGACGGCGTGTCTGTGCAGCCGGCTGTCTTCTGCGCGGCGCTTCTTCCTCTTCCTCACACGGAAGTGTTTCTGTGCGGGCAGCCGGTCTTGCGGCCGGTCTTCTCTCCGGTGCTTTCGCTGTCATTCCGGACTTTTTCGTTGTCTGCTTCCCGGACTTTCTGTTTTTCCGTCCGTCTTCGTAGTCATCATATTCGTCATCGTATCTGTCGCGGCCCGGGTTCTTCGGTGCCTTCGGCTTTCTGAGCAGAAGAACGACCACAATGATCACTAAGATAATGCAGAGTGCAAAGAGTCCGATCACAAAGAATCCGCGAATCTCATAGTCCTTTAACAGACTGTTGTAATCCTCCGCAACCTTTAAGTACTTGCTGCGCGCATCTGCCGCATCCGGATCCTGGAAATAACGCTGGAGCGTCATCTCTTTCTGATCATAGCGGTAGAAGCCTTCATCGCCATTTTCGTTCCGGCCGTAGACTACACAGTATTCCGGAGCAGAATCTCCGCTGTCCTTCCAGATCCAGCCGTGAACCGTATGATCTCCGATATCGATGGTGCACTCGGCAAATCCGTCCGGAAGAGCTGTTCCCTCAGGGATGCACTCAGGAGGAAGAACGACAACCGTCTTCTCCGCCATTTTGACGACCACATATGCGGATAATGTTCCGGTCTCACTGTTGTATACAAAGAAATCTCCCTTGCCGGTATCATCGGTCATGTAAAGCAGGGTCATTCCAGAATCATCTGTCGCTGCCTTTACGGTTCTTCCCTCATACTCGATCTCCGTCGCAGTAAAGCCGGACGGGAGTTCCGAATCATCAAAGGTATCCGCAACCGTCCAGTTGCCTTCCTCGCCGACAACACCGCCGCTTGTCTCAGTGGAATCCGCAGTTGTCTCCTCATCGGAAGATGCCGCCTCGTCAGACTTTGTCACAACGATCGTGTACGTCTTTGTTGTCTCCCCGTCTTCCGCCGTAACGGTACAGGTGATCGTGTTCTCCCCGTCCTGGAGATCATCATTTCCGCTGATAGCAACCTTTGCAGCTCCATCTTTTGCAGGTGCACTGACCGTTATGGAAGTCACATCGCTGGAAACCGCAGCCGTGTACTCCGTAACATCAGCGGAGAACGCCGGTTTCAGCGTACCAGGTGAGATTTCAAGGGATGACAGGGACGCATCTTTGGAGGAAGACGCCGCCGCATTGATCTTCACGGAAGCACTTCCGACATGGTCAAGTGTTACAGCCTTGGAATCTGCATCATAAACCTCCTGGGATGTCACCGTGATGGAGGAAGTTCCCGCCTTTAAGGCATTAAATTTCAGTGTAAAACTGAATACCTTCTGGTCTGCGGCTTCCGCAGAACCGGTCACGCGGACCGAACCGGCGCCGCCGTTTGCATTTGTTCCGCTGACAAATTCAAGGGCATCCGCATCATACTGGAGCATCACGTCCGAGGAACCGAGAGCTCCGTCCGAAGTGATCTTCATCGTGACAGATACCTGATCTCCCACCGAAACGGTCGGGTCGGAAAATGAGAGTTTCCCGGAGCCCGCAAAAGAGACCATGGATCCTGCCGGCAGCAGCATGACCATCAGCGCGAACGCCAGCAGTCCTGCCGCCAGTTTTTTCATACATTGTTTCATATTCTTCTCCTATTCCAGCTCATTCAGACAAATACCTGATCTCCTGTCCGCAAAGGCAATGGGTAAATCACGGTCCCTGTCAGAATAAGCTCCTATATCATCTTGATCCAGGCATAGTCTTTCCAGAAACAGACCTGTAATACGTTTTGTTCTATCTTGACGCTGTCACAAGTTTTCCGCTGCCGGAGGCGCCTTCCGGGTACGAACCTGTACTTCCCGGATTCGTACTTCCGGAGGTACCGGTCGTGCCCGAAGATGTCGTCACGAGCTTTCCGGAGCCGGAAGCGCCTTCCGGATAGGAACTCTGTGTCCCGGAAGTGCTGCTTCCCGGACCGGAAGTTCCGGAACTACTGCCGGGAGTGCTTCCGGAGCTCGATGTACCTGTCGAACCGCCAGGTCCCACCGTTGATCCGGACTGACTTCCCGCCGAGCTGCCCGTTGACGGGGAGACAACAGTTGTACTGCCGTTTCCGTTTCCTTTTGCAATGGAAACCTGGTATGTTCTCGTATCACCGTTTTCTGCCTTCACTACGATCTTAACGATTGTCGTTCCGCTGCCGAGACTGATCGTACCGGCTCCGCTGACAGTTGCCTTGGAGTCGATCGCCGTCGCGCGGATATTGACGGAGGAAACGGAAGAATCAACAACAAGGTCATATTTCTCCGTATCCTTGCTGAAAGTCGGTGTCAGGGAATATCCGTCGATCGTGATTCCGGACAGCTTATTGTTCGGGCTTCCGTTCACGGTCGGTTTCGCGCACGCTGTTTCCGGCATGTTATTGAACACCGGGATCTTAAAGACAAGTGCCTGTTTCTTCATCGCATCCGTATATGCTCTTGCGAGCTTCGCGCCCTCTCCGGCCGCGCCCTCCACGTTGGTCATATACTGGTGCTTGTACAGATTGCTGCCCTGCACATTAAACTTTTTTAAATAGAAGGTATCCTGTCCGTTTTTCAGGAAATTCTCGCTGTAGTAGGTCGCTCCGCCAATGATGGACTTCTCAATGGAATTCCATGGTCTGCCGTAACTTCCCGACTGGGATGCATACCAGAGTCCTCTTGTAATTGCAGACATGGATCCCGACGCAAAAGCGCCGACATTAAAGAAGTTATAATATCCTTCATAGCCTGCGGTCTTTCCTGAAATACTTCCCGACTTTCCGGTTCCCTGCTCCTGAAGGATCATCGCTCCGAGAACGTAAGGATTGACACCGGTCTGCGCAGCCGCCTTCATGATGATATCCACATAAGTCTGCCCGGTCGGTACCGGAGATGTGTTTGACGCACCGGTATTGTCATCGGTGATCGAGGATGCATCCATTCCCGGGCCGTACTCGACCTCCGGGAGTGCCGTCGTAATCACTTTTCTCTGGCTGATCGTGGAGCTCACTGTGGAACCAGGGCCCTCAAGACTCACGCCCTGACTGCCGGTACTGCCGGAGCTGCTTCCCGAAGAAGTTCCTCCGGATGTGCCCGTGCTCATTCCCGGTCCATAGCTCTCTCCCTGCTGGAGCGAGCCGGAAGTCCCTGTGCTTCCGCTGTTATTGACGACCGGAGAGTTTCCGGAACCGGTGGTCTCCTGCACGCTCTGGGTCGCCGCGGTTGTCGACTCCGGTGTTTTTTCCAGGAATGTTCCGGTGATCAGGCTTGTAAGTCCCTCTCTCGTCTGCGCATTGCTGTCGTAAGCATGATGCAGGAACTGGAACACGTAAGTATCATTCAAAAAGTTTCTCGGATCCATATAGTAGGCGACAATATCTTTTGATGCCGCCACCCAGGACGATCCGTCAAAGCCTGTCCAGATTCCGGTATTCCAGTCATAGGCACCGTACTCTGTGGATTTCCAGGAAGAAATGCTGGATTTTGATACCAGATTCGTTCCGACAGCTCCCTCCGCCGCCATCACGTCGCTCCAGTTCAGCCCCGTCTTCTGAGCCTGAAAGACCCAGGTCGGATGCTCCGTGTGAAGTGTCCGCAGAGACACCTTATAGCTTTCCGGGAATCCCTGACTGTTCAGATAATTCTCAAACGTGGAGTCATAGCTGTAGGACACCGGGAATTTAATATAATCTGACCGGACGTAGCCTTCCTGCGTCCCGGATCCGGAAGAAAACTGGATCTTATACCAGGTTTTTCCATCCGATCCGGCTGTCTCGGAGACCACCGTGACGGCCGCCCCGTAGGCCAGCTTTTTTACGACGGATCCCGTCGTCCCCGGTGTGCTTCTCACATTCAGGGTAGTCGCATTTACCGTCGCCGAACCTGTCGCCGCATACGCCAGAGACAGTCCGGATATCATCGTTCCGGTCCGAGCCGCGCAGTCCCCCAAAAGGACCGCTCCCAGCATCAGCGCCAGAATTCTTTTTTGTTTTTTTGTCATGTTTTTCTTCTCTCCCACTGCCGGTTTCGTGATTTTTTGCATAAAACCGACATCATACCCATTATAATGACAAAGGCACTTTTCTGTCAACCGCGCAGGGAAAACTTCACACAAATTCCAAATATTGCCGCATTTTCTTAAGGGTTTTGTAAAAGTTTGGTTAAATAGAATGTGCCTCGGCACATTCGTGCGCCTCGCGCGGTCGCTTGCGACAATCTTCATCTTCGCGCGAGTGTGCATCTTAGGCACGCAGTGCCTTTTTTTAACAGGAAGTTCCATCGGAATTTCCTGTTAAAAAAATCCGGCACCTCCTCTCGGAAATGCCGGACTCACTTTTTTCGTCAATTGATATTCAGATTTACTGCAAAATTATACCGGATAAGCTTTATTCGCTTTGTCAGCAGTCTTCTGGTCAACCTTCGTCTGCTGTGCTTCGCGGTACTCGAAGAAGTCTTTCGCTACAGCCGGGAACAGAGCGTAGGATAAAACATCCTCATCCTGCTGCTTCCACTGTGCGCACTCCTTCTCGAATTTCGGTAACTGCGGCGGGATCAGATCTGCTGGACGACAGGTGATCGGAGTCGCGTCACCGATGATCTTCTTCTGGACTTCTTTGTTGAACGGTTTCACCGTCTTACCAAATTCGCCCATCATGATCTTCTTGGATTCCTTCGGAACCATTTTGTATCTCTCGCCGGAAAGAACGTTCATAACAGCCTGTGTACCAACGATCTGGGAGGACGGAGTTACAAGCGGCGGTTCGCCGAAATCTTTTCTTACTCTCGGGATTTCCTCAAGCACTGCGCGGTACTTGTCTTCCTGTCCTGCTTCCTTTAACTGGGAAACAAGGTTGGAAAGCATTCCGCCCGGTACCTGGTACTGGAGAGTCTTGATGTTGACACCGAGAACCTTCGGATTCAGGAGTCCGCTCTTTAAAGCTTCCTCACGGATCGGAGTGAAGTAATCGGTGATCTCTGCAAGCAGATTCTGGTCGTAACCAGTATCATACTTGGTTCCGCGGAATGTCTCGACCATAACTTCTGTTGCTGGCTGGGATGTACCGAGAGCCAGCGGAGACATTGCACAGTCAATGATATCACAGCCTGCTTCCACAGCCTTTAAGTATGTCATGGAAGCAACACCGGAGGTATAGTGCGTGTGCAGGTCGATCGGCAGTTTAGTGCCCTGCTTTAATGCCGTAACGAGCTCGGAAGCCGCATACGGAGTTAAAAGACCAGCCATATCCTTGATGCAGAGAGAGTCAGCGCCCATGCTCTCGATCTCGGAAGCGATATTCTTCCAGTAATCAAGTGTATACGCATCGCCTAATGTGTAGCAAAGGGCGATCTGGGCATGTCCGCCTTCCTTCTTTGTCGCCTTAACGGCAGTCTCAAGGTTTCTGATATCATTCAGGCAGTCGAAAATACGGATAATATCAATTCCGTTTGCGATGGATTTCTGTACGAAGTACTCAACCACATCGTCCGCGTAATGATTGTATCCAAGGATGTTCTGACCACGAAACAGCATCTGGAGCTTTGTATTCTTAAAACCGGCTCTCAGCTTTCTGAGTCTCTCCCACGGATCTTCTTTCAGGAAACGCAGGCAGGCATCAAAAGTAGCGCCGCCCCAGCATTCTACTGCGTGGTAGCCAACTTTATCCATTTTGTCAACGATCGGAAGCATCTGCTCAGTCGTCATTCTTGTTGCAAGGAGAGACTGATGCGCATCACGAAGAACGGTCTCAACGATCTTAACCGGCTTTTTCTGAACTTCTGCCATTTTATTATCCTCCTACCGGGAGATCTGCCTGAGCAGACCTCCCCTATATCAAAAGTTTCGGTTTCAATTAAACTCCGAAGATAGCCATGAAGGTACCGGCAGCAACTGCTGTACCGATAACACCTGCTACGTTCGGACCCATTGCATGCATCAGAAGGAAGTTTGTCGGATCTGCCTCAGAACCAACCTTCTGGGATACACGGGCTGCCATCGGAACTGCGGATACTCCGGCAGAACCGATTAACGGATTAACCTTACCACCAGTTACCTTGCACATGAGCTTACCAAAGATAACGCCGGCTGCTGTACCGAACGCGAACGCGATAAGTCCAAGGATAACGATCTTGATGGTTGTAACTTTTAAGAATCTCTCAGCACTTGTTGTAGCGCCAACGGAGAGACCGAGTACGATAACAACGATGTACATAAGAGCGTTGGAAGCTGTCTCCTGTAACTGTTTAACAACGCCGGACTCACGGAAGAGGTTACCAACCATAAGCATACCAACGAGCGGAGCTGTTGTCGGAAGGATCATACAAACTACGATCGTAACGATAACCGGGAAGAGGATCTTCTCAAGTTTGGATACCGGACGAAGCTGTTCCATCTTGATCTTTCTCTCTTCTTCCGTTGTTAAGAGTTTCATGATCGGCGGCTGAATGATCGGAACGAGGGCCATGTAGGAGTAAGCTGCTACGGCGATCGGTCCCATGAACTCAGTCTGTCCAAGCTTACCTGCAAGGAAGATGGATGTCGGGCCATCAGCACCACCGATGATGGAGATCGCTGCGGCTGCCTTGTCGTTGAAGCCCATGAAAATAGCCATAAAGTAAGCGGCGTAGATACCGAACTGTGCGGCAGCGCCTAAAAGGAAGCTCTTCGGGTTAGCGATGAGCGGACCGAAGTCTGTCATAGCGCCGACACCCATGAAGATCAGGGACGGGAGAATACTCCACTCGTCCAGTAAATAGAAGTAGTGAAGAAGTCCTCCAACACCGTTGGAAGAATCTTCAATGCTCAGCATAATATCCGGATAGATATTTACGAGCAGCATACCAAAGGAAATCGGCACAAGAAGAAGCGGCTCGAACCCTTTACCGATTGCAAGGTAAAGGAAGATACACGCAACTAAGATCATGATCAGGTTTCCTACGCTTAAGTTCAGGAATGCTGTCTGCTGAAGAAGATTCAAAAGTGTATTTTGAATGTATTCCATGTTAATCCCTCCATGTGGAATCTGCAGTCAGCAGAAAATTAGTTTAATGTAGCGAGTGTAGCACCCGGCTCTACGGAATCACCAACAGCAACGTTGATTGTTGCAACAGTGCCGTCCTGCGGAGCAACGATCTCGTTCTCCATCTTCATAGCTTCAAGGATCAGGAGAACCTGACCTCTCTTAACAGCCTGACCTGCAGATGCCTTAACGCCAAGGATCTTACCCGGCATCGGAGCTGTAACTGCTACTGCGCCTGCTGCGCCAGCCGGAGCTGCCGGAGCTGCTGCCGGTGCCGGAGCTGCCTTCGGTGCTGCTGCCGGTGCTGCCTTCGGAGCCGGAGCTGCCTTCGGTGCGGAAGCTGCGCCTGTGAAGCCCTCTTCTACTGTTACTTCATATACATTACCGTTTACTGTGATTGTATAATTTTTCATTGTGATTTCCTCCTGATAATATTAATTCCAGTTTCTGTTAGAAACACGTTTGATGGAGCGGACTACAAGTCCGTTGTCAACAGTCTCTTTTCCCTCGTAAGCTGCGATTGCTGCTGTGATTACGGAAACGAGTTCTGTATCATCGGTAAGGTTCTCCTCCTCAGCCGGAGCTGCTGTCGGAGCCGCTGCTGCTGCAGGGGCCGGAGCTGCTGGTGCTGCCGGTGCTGGCGCTGCCGCATTCTTCTTTGCTTTCATCTTTGCCTCAAATACGCTGATGTATTTGAACATGCTGATCAGCCAGCTGATGAAGATCAGGACTACGAATACAACGCCCATACCCATTAAGGTATTCATTCCGGCTTTCGCCATCTTCTCGCCTGTTGTGTAAACCGGGGAGAAGGAAATTGTCTCAACTTTGCTGAGATCTTCGTCCGCGATCAGAGTGAATTCCATCGCTCTCTTCTCGTAAACGGTGTTCATTCTTGCGATATAGCCGTCATCACCTTTTGTAACGACTGCTGTCTCGCTGGAAACGAACGCGCCAAGGTCATCCTTAATGGAATCCCAGGATTTTAACGCATTCTCCATAACAGTATCTTTGTTCTTTACGCTTGTTGCAAGGGCCTGTTCGACGGAAGCGTCATCCATCTGGTTGAACAGATCCAGGTACTGCTGGGAGCCGGACTGCATCGCCATTTCGATCTGTGGATCGATTGTTTCAGCGGTGTCAGCAGCTGCAGAGCATCCTGCAAGCGTGAAGAGGCAAACTGCCATGCAGAGTGCAAGCCAGATTCTTCTAATTCTCTGTTTCATATTTCAGCCACCTCATATTAGATCGTTCCGTGCTTTTTGGACGGACGATCCTCTCTTTTTGTGAACAGCATCTCAAATGCAGCAACTACACGCTGTCTTGTCTCGGAAGCCTCGATGATATCGTCTACATATCCTCTCTTTGCTGCCGCAAGTGCACTTGCCTGCATCTCATTATACTGTGCTGCTTTTTCATTGATCAGGGCTGCCGCATTGTCAGCCTTTGCGATCTCGTCAGCATACATGATCTTCACAGCCGGTGCTGCTTCCATAACGCCGATCTTCGCGTTCTTCCATGCGTATACAATGTCAGAACCGATGGACTTGCTGTTCATGGTAAGACCTGCTGTTCCGTTTGCCTTGCCGACAACGACAGTTACCTTCGGAACATCTGCGTTTGCGAATGCGTAGGTCAGGCGTGCTGCCGCCTTCGCGATCTTCTTCTCGTTGCATTTGCAGTTCTTGTAGCCGTCTACATTGACGAGTGTAAGTACCGGGATCTCGAAAGCGTTGCAGAAGTTTACAAATGCTGCTGCTTTCTCACATCCTGCTGCGGTAAGGGCTGCGTCATAAGTAGCAGTCTTCTCGCCGTCTGTATAAACTTCGCTGCGGTTTGCAACACAGCCAACGGTAGCTCCGTTTAAACGGATAAATGCCGTTACCATCTCCGGTGCATAGTCCTTCTTCATTTCCATGTAGAAGCTATCGTCGGAGATCATGGACAGAGCGATAGATGTATCGCCTGCGCAATTTTCGATGTCTGTGCAGATTCTGTTTAAGTCATCTTCACATTCGCTGTAAGACATGTCATCCTCATTGTTTGCCGGGAGGATGGAAACAAGGTTTCTGATCTCTGTGAAAATTTCTTTCTCGGAGCCAGTCGCGCATACGTTTCCTGTCTCTTTTGCCTGATACTCAGCGCTGGAATTATCAGCATCGTTCTCAGCGATTACAAACGGAGCATTCACAAACATTTTTGCTTCCTGTTCCATAAATGTAAAATCAGCCATTTCAGATGCCACAGCCATTCCGCCGCCGCAGTTTCCAAACACAGCCTGGATCTGCGGGATCACACCGGATGCCATTGCCTGGCAGACATAAAGTTTGCCGAAGCCGTCCAGAGCATCCATGTTTTCCTGAAGTCTGAATCCTGCACAGTCAACAAGCCCGATAATGGGTGCGCCCATTTTCATAGCCATATGATAGAGCTTCTCGATCTTCTTTGCGTGCATTTCGCCGATGGATCCGCCCATAACAGACGCGTCCTGGCTGTACACATAGACGAGAGCGCCATTGATCGTGCCATAACCGGTAACAACACCATCTGCAGGGGTTTCCTGAGACTGCATGTTGTAATCAGTGCTTCTGGCAGTAATATAAGCACCAACTTCAACAAAGCTGTTGTCATCAAGCAAATCATGAATTCTGTTGATTGCCGACGTTTTTGTCATTTTGCTTTCCTCCATTATTCCTTAAATTGACGAAAATCAAATTTCTGCCTAGTGTAATAATAAACGGATTTGATGCAAAATTCAAGGAGTTTTTCCCCGCTTTAGCAACATTTTTATCCCTTTTCGTCAGAAAAATTTAAGAAACTTTTTTTCTAATGCCTGTCTCGTGATGCAGTTAATTTTTTAAACCTCCTGCTTCCAGATGACGTTTCATCTCCGTAAAGCCCCGCCCACGGACTTCTCCGACCTGATGGACCACCATGAATGCTTCCTGATCGATATCCATGACGATCCGGTTCAATTTCTGGAGCTCCCGTCCGGAAACAACGGTAACAACAGCCATGGACGGCTTTCTCAGATGACCGCCCTCGACCTTGAACAGGGTCGTCCCGCGGTCAAGCTGCTGCTGTACTGCAAGATTGATCGCCTCATATTTTTCACTGATGATCTTCGCCTGCACCTGCTTTTTGCCCATCATGAGCATCTTGTCGAGGATCACCGTGTAGATCATGACCATGATGATCCCGTAAAGGATCTTTTCCCGGTCACGGAAAAGAAGCTGGGACAGTAAGATCGCCACGTCGAACGCGTACATGGACACGGAAACCGGGATCTTAAGCCGCTTCTGGAGCACGAGCGGCGGAATGTCCATACCGCCGGTGGATGCTCCGGAGCGGATCACGATCCCCAACGAAAATCCGATCATCACTCCTGCAAAGATCGCGCAGAGCATGGGATCTTTTGTGAAAACGAAGTTTCCCGCCAGCGCGCTTAACCTGTTCAGGATAAATGGATAATAAAAAGTCGCGATCAGTGTTGTCGCCGCAAATTTCTTTCCGAGTTCCAGCCATCCGAGTCCGAACATGGCGATATTAAAGATCGCCACAAAGCCGGAGAGCGGGATCCCGAAGTAGTGTTCCGCAAAAAGTCCCAGGCCCGTGGCCCCCGCCGCGATCATGCCCGACGGAAGGATGAAGAGAACGACTCCTGCGGCATAGACCGTGAGGCAGAACAGGATGATCGCGGTCTGGATGACGGCGGATGCCGCCTTATTTTTCTTTGTTTCTGGTGTTTCCATGTTTTCTTTATCACCTTTCTTTTTAGATTGTCTATATTATATGTATTCTTTGTTCTTTTTTGTTTTTATAAACTATTCTGATCTGTTTTATGATCCGGTAAAGCTTTTACCGGTTAACACAGTACACATCTCCCAATGTCCTGCTCTCTCTTATCATTCAAAATCTGCTTTTCTGTGTCTTTACTGTTCTTCCCTCTACCTCTTTATCACAAAAAAGCGCGCAAAAAAAGGACGCCCGAAGGCGTCCTCATGAATTTTTCTTATTTGCCGAAAACTGCTTCATAGTCTTTGCGGAATTTCTCGATTCCCTGATCTGTCAGCGGGTGATGTGTCATCTGCTCGATCACTTTGTACGGAACCGTCGCGATATCAGCGCCTGCAAGTGCACACTCTGTCACATGCATTGTGTGGCGGACACTTGCTGCGATGATCTCTGTCTCGATATCATGAAGTGCGAAGATCTCGGCAACAGTTTCGATGAGGTCGATACCCGGCTGGGAGATATCATCAAGACGGCCTACGAACGGAGATACATAAGCTGCACCTGCTCTCGCTGCGAGAAGTGCCTGGTTTGCAGAAAAGATCAGGGTAACATTTACTTTGATTCCTTCCGATGCAAGGACCTTTGTTGCTTTTAATCCCTCAACGGTCATCGGGATCTTTACGACCATATTCGGATGGATCTTCGCGATCTCACGTCCCTCTGCGATCATTCCTTCCGCGTCCGTTGTCGTTGCCTTTACCTCGCCGCTGATCGGTCCGTCTACGATCGACGCGATCTCTTTCAGGGTCTCAACATAATCTTTTCCCTCTTTTGCGATCAGGGACGGATTTGTCGTAACTCCGCAGATCACTCCCATATCGTTTGCTTTACGGATCTCCTCCACATTGGCTGTGTCAATGAAAAATTTCATTGGTTCCCCCTCCTGTTATCTCTCATAATCATGTTCTGCTGCCGTCTCCGCGCATGCGGGCGCCAGCTCTGTATAAGTCCATTTTAGCATGAGGATATGGTTTGTCAAGCAAATCATCATCCCGCATACGGAACAAACTCGAAGCACTCCTCCTCGGAGACACCATCGATCAGGAATCCCCAGCCATCGCCGGACTGTCTGACCGCGATCCGGCATTTTCTTCCGTCTTCCAGTTCCATGTCCACAAACGTCTCTTCATCCGTCGCTCTCACATAGAATTTAGTCCCGACCGGCATAGTTGCCTCCGTCTCGCTTCCGTCAGCTCCGAAAAGTGTTACCGGCAGCGCTCTCGTCGATACGAGCGGCATTTCGTCTTCATGGGAATCGGCAGTGCGGATCTTTGTATACACATTTCCGTCCGCCTCCGGCATACCGTCCGCTCCCACATGGAATTTCCGGTACGCACTGTATGTTCCGAGCGCATCGATCCGTCTTGTGAGATAAAAAGCATCCGGAGTCTGGATCGGCGCGCCGTTTACGCTGTCTGTGGAACTGCCGGCTTTCGCCACCTTCTCACCGTTCAGATCATACACCTCCATGGTCTTCCAGTCATTTTCACTGGAAAGCTCCATGTAGAGATAGGAACGTCCGTCATCCGTCATGACAAGCCAGGTATCCCCGATCTTTCCGTAAACATCTTCGGTAAACGTATCCTTTTTCCCGTTCTGTTCCCGCTCGATCGTGAGTTTTCTTGTAAAGTCATCTTCCGTCTCCGGCTCTTCATATGTATAGCAGACGCTTGCGTCCACATCCCCTGAACGATAAGTCACGGTATCCCACGGATCCACTTTTTTTGCCCATCCATCCGTGGAAGCACCCATGTAGGCTTCCTCAAACATCAACTCATGGTCCTTAAACGGGACAGCGATCTCGATCTCGCCCGCCGCATACGGTCCGATCTCGTATGGAGCAAAGTAAACGCTCACCCCATTTTCCGTGATGGCCCACTCCAGGCTGGAATCTGCGTTCGTTCCATCAAACAGCGTGTCCACCGTATCTTCATAGCCATCGAACAGCTCTCCGTCCGCCGCGCGTCCCGCAAGTTCTTCCTTTACATAGCTCCGGAATCCGTCCATATCTTTCACCATATCAGAAAGCTCCAGCTGTTTTCCGGTCTGTGTATCAAAATTGTAATAATCGTTGTAGGCGGTCGGATGCGCACCGCCCATATCATAATACTTCAGCCAGGACATGCTGGCAACCGCCCCGTCAAAACGGATCGGCTGGAATTCATAATTGCAGGCATACGTGAACTTTGCGTCTGTAAACTCTTTCCGCATGTCTATCGCTTCCACTTTATACTCCTCGTATTCCTTTTTGTGCGCAGCCGCCATCTCATCATTTTTTGCCGAGAGTGCACTCTTTAACGCCTCATATCCGTCTCCCTGGACAAAGACCCTGTCACACCGGGACGTGATGATCGGAGTCTGGCTGTCGTCCCACTCCCCATCGTACTCGCCTGTCACCGCGATCGGGATCGGATCCAGCTTTCCTGTGCTTTCCGGCTCCTTTGCATCTGTCTCACCGGATGTTTTTGATTCTTCCGATACCGTCACTTTTGCACTTTCTGTTGTCTTTGTCTCTTCCGCAGAAGTCTGTGCAGTCGTCGTATCCATCGCCGTATATTTTTTCTGGCAGCCCGCAAGAAGACCAACCGCGATCAAAAGATATAATCCATACTTTCTCATACTTTTCTTCTCCAAATCCTGTTTTATTCGTCGTTATCCGCCGGAACGCCGACGCAGATCGGGATCCGCGTTTTCCGGATCGTTCCGTTTTCTATATCCTACCGCAGATCTTCCCCGGAATCCATTCATTTTCCCTTACGAATTCTTAAAAACAGCGCACAGTACACGGGCACTCCATGCCCGCGTACTGTAACAGGATTTTGCCGATGCTTCGCATTCCGAATCGACAAAATCTGCTGCCACAACTGTATTGTACGGAATTTTCAGTTTAGAAAATTCCTACTGCGTACAGCAGCGCACGGACTTCTCCAGTCCGTGCGCTGCCCGTGTTTTTCTTATTTTAACATCCAGTCCTTCAGAACATCATGATCTCTCAGAAGCTTTCCTACGATCGTCCTGTCGATTTTCTTAAGAAGTGGTTTCTTCATCATCTCAAACGGCATCGGAAGTTTCATCTCGAGCGGAGACTTTCCGTCCATCAGCTTCACGGTGCTGTCCAGAAGTTCTCTCACATCGTAAACGCTGCCCCAGACCTCCGGCACACCGCGGTCCACGCCGCAAAGTCCGTAAACAGCTTCCATGGCCGTGCGGACAGAATATTCGGTCGTGAAGATCGTATCTCTCGGTGTCTCTGCGAACTGTCCAAGGAAGGCCGCGTTCACAGATCCGTCCGGAATCACATCCGGGCGGTCGCCGGCTCTTCTCGGCATGAAGAATGCTGTGATATACGGCATCATCGTCGGTGTGCAGTTGCATGCTTCCCCGGCAAGCCGGTCGATGTCCTCCACCGGGATTCCGAGATGGTACAGCCACTCAGCTGTGATCTCCTTACCGGTGCACTCTTTCATCGGTTTCTTCACATGATCTCCCGGAACATCGGTGAACAGGCTGTATACCCAGACGCAAACCTCATCCTTTTTCTGGTTTTTAAACTGTCCCTGACGGTTGATCGTCCAGCTTAAGAGCCAGCTGGAATCCCGGCAGCTCACGATGCCTCCGGTGACGACCTTTCCTGTTCTCGGATCACGTCTGCAGATCTTTTTGATCTGGTCGATGATCTCCTCATTCGAGGTTGTGACAGTCGCGGACTCCCAGTTTGTCTTCTCGATATCGGAGCAGAATTTTTCCGGATGTCCAAAAGCCGGATCCTGGGCCGCGATCTTTTTCCAGAGGCTCCAGCAGCCGCTGCTGCGGACTTCCGCATCTCCTAACGGTGCATGATCCTGATCCCCGTAGATCGTTCCTTCCGTGCAGCTTCCGTTTGTGATGAATACCAGGTCTTTCTCCGTCAGCGGGATCTCCATCTCCCCGTTCTTTGTGCGGCACTCGATGGCACGGGCCGTCTTCTTTCCGTCTTTGATCTCAAAGCGGACGTTTGTGACTTCCGTGCCGAACCGGAATTCCACGCCTGCTGCCTCCAGATATTTCTGCATCGGCAGGATCAGGGATTCATACTGGTTGTATCGGGTGAATTTCAGTGCGGAGAAGTCCGGGAGTCCTCCGATATGATGGATGAATCTCTGGAAGTACCGCTTCATCTCCAGGGCGCTGTGCCAGTTTTCAAAGGCAAACATGGTCCGCCAGTAAAGCCAGAAATCGGAACGGAACACCTCATCGTCAAACACGTCTTCGATCGTCTTGTCGTAGAGATCCTCATCCTTTGTGAAGAAGAGCTTCATGATCTCCATGCTGCCTTTCTGGCTCAGCCGGAATTTCCCGTCTGTGTGGGCATCTTCCCCGCGGTGTTCCGTCGCCCGGCAGAGGGAATAGTTCGGATCATGTTTATTTAACCAGTAATATTCGTCGAGAACGGACGCACCCGGGATCTCCAGGGACGGGATACTGTGGAACAGATCCCAGAGGCACTCGAAATGGTCTTCCATCTCACGGCCGCCGCGCATGACATATCCTCTCGTCGGATCGTCGATCCCGTCGCAGGCACCGCCGGCAATGTCCATCGCCTCTAAAATGTGGATGTTCTTTCCCGGCATCTGCGCATCACGGACAAGGAAGCAGGCCGCCGCCAGGGACGCAAGGCCGCTTCCCACAAGGTACGCCGACTTCTCCTCGATCCCCGCCGGTTTTTCCGGGCGGGCGAATGCCTCATAGTTTCCGTTTGTGTAGTAGATCCCCTTGCTGTTCTTATCATGCTTTCCGAGTTCCGTGTTGCGGTAGTCAGACCTGCTTCCCGCAAAAGACCTGTCTGTCTTTTCTGCATTTCTGTTTCCCCGTTTCTTCGCCGCAAGTACCGCTGTGATCCCTGCTCCCGCTGCCAGGACTGCGCCGGCTTTCCATCCTTTTTTGCTCATCGTTTTTGCATTCCTTTCCCATTGATTTTGTTTTATATCCTATATGATGTAGTTTTTATAACCATATTATTAATTCTGATAGTAATCCTTTGTATATGCTTTGTCAAGCTTTTCCATTCAAATATTTTGAATATAACTTTTTACGTTGTATTCCTCCTCATTTTTCAAAAAATACCTCACCCGCTGCACCAGGCAAACGGGCAAGGTATTAAAAAGGGGAGGATAAGTATTAATCTTTTTCTTTGGTACTGATCATAGGATTGCCTGTTTTTCCTGTTTTATACACCTCTAAAAAAATTTCTCCGCAGCAAAATCTGCGACCGCAGTTGTATCATACGCACTTTATCGAACCTGCTCAAAAGATGATTGATTTTCCCTTCACCTTTTTCTATAATAAATACAGAAACGAATCCTGAACTTCCATCCCAAAAGATCCGGATGGAAGTTCATCTGCTGCGAGACCGGTCATTTCTCAGACGGATCGCTGCAAATTTACTCAGATTGGAGAATCTTATGAAAAACCTTGTAATCGGACAGTCCGGCGGACCGACCGCCGTCATCAATGCAAGTCTTTACGGAGCAGTCAAAGCATTTAAGGAATCCGGTACGGACGGACATGTACTTGGAATGATCAACGGGATCGAAGGTTTCCTCGCAGACCATGTGATGGATCTTTCCACAGATCTTTCCGATGAAGAACTGGAGCTCTTAAAGCTGACTCCGGCCGCATACCTCGGCTCCTGCCGCTATAAGCTTCCGGCAGACCTCGAGAGTGAAGTCTATCCGGCGATCTTTGACAATTTCCGTGAGATGAACATCGGTTACTTCCTCTATGTCGGCGGAAACGACTCCATGGATACCGTCGACAAGCTCTCCCGCTACGCGGAGAAGATCGGCAGTGACGTGAAATTCATCGGAATTCCGAAGACGATCGACAACGATCTGGTCCTCACCGACCATACACCGGGATTCGGAAGTGCTGCAAAATATGTCGCTTCCACTGTCCGCGAGATCGTCCTCGACGCCTCTGTCTACCAGCAGAAATCCGTCACGATCGTCGAGATCATGGGACGCCACGCAGGCTGGCTCACCGCGGCTTCCAGACTGGCAAGAAAATACAAAGGTGACAATCCATATCTGATCTACCTTCCGGAGGCTCCGTTCTCCTTAGAGCAGTTCTATAAAGACCTGGAGGAAGCGTTCAAAAAGTCTCCGAACCTCGTCGTATGCGTCTCTGAGGGAATCGCCGATGAGGGCGGCACATTCATCTGTGAGTACTCCGACGCCGCAAAACTCGACTCCTTCGGTCACAAGATGCTCACCGGATGCGGCGAAGTCTTAGAGAGCTTTGTGCGCGATAAATTCGGTGTCAAAGTCCGCTCGATCGAGCTGAATGTCAACCAGCGCTGCAGCGGAATGATGGTATCCGAGACTGATATCGAGGAAGCTGCCATGGCCGGTGCTGCCGGTGTGAAGGCTGTCCTCGCCGGAGAGACAAAAAAGATGATCGCCTTCAAGCGTGACTCCGATGTTCCGTACACAATGCACTGTGCAGCGGAGGATGTGAGCCTGATCTGCAACCAGGAGAAAAAATTCCCGAAGGAATGGATCTCCGCAGCAGGAAACGATATCACCGATGATTTCCTCGCTTACGCTCTCCCGCTGATCCAGGGCGAGCCGAAGCGCGTGATGGAAAACGGCGTGCCGAAATATCTGTACCGGAAATAGTTTTACAGCACCATTCTTCTTTGTTAATAAAAAAAGTTTGTTTAGCAGGAAGTTCCATCTGAATTTCCTGTCAGACAAAAAAGGTCCATGAAAGTGATCATTCGTTACTTTTCATGGACCTTTTTTCGATATTCAATTCGATCAATTCACTTCACTGATATCCATCAGCCCACATCCATCATAGAAGAACTTCAGGATCTCCTGGCAGGTCTTTCCCTGCTTTGCCATGCCCTGGGCGCCATTCTGGCTCATGCCGACGCCATGCCCGAAGCCGCCTCCATAGATCGTAAACGTCGTCACCTGGTTTTCATCGGTGCCGTTATTCTCGATGTAAATAAAGCCGCTCGGAAGTGTATCCCATCCCGTGGATGTTGATCCGTCTTTTCTGTTGTATACAAGCGATGAATTTCCAAGAACGCTGCGGATCTTGCTCTGTCCGGAGAATGTCTTGGAACCTTCCGTTCCCACGACCTTCAGGGTCTTTGCGTATCCGCCGGCCCCTCTCGACGTGATCGTAAGTCCTGTGATCCGGCCGACACCGCCGATCTTCTCATCCAGGATCGTGCTGGTCGTCTTTGTGTTCCAGCGGAACATCGGGAAATCGGAATCGTAAGCATCTGTATTCTCATCTTTGATAAAGTTCTCAAACGCTTCATTCGAAGTCAGATCCAGCTTTTTCGCCTTGTCGTTGATCGTCACTGCTCTGAGATACGGCGTGTTGGACGCATCCGCTCCCCACACACTTCCGTCGGTCCCATGTCCGTCGGATGTGGAGTAATAGAACGCCTCGATCGGGTCCCCGTTGTATTCCAGAAGCTGCCCGAACGTCTCATTCACAGCAGCATCCGTGGAATCATACGTCAATGTATTGTTGTATACCTGGAAATTCGTGCTGTCATCCACATGGGCGCCGTAAGTGGAATAGGCGTTGCCCTGGATCTGGCGCCATGCGTAAGTTCTCGCACAGATCGCCTGAGCCTTCAGTGCCTCCAGCTCATAAGTCGGCGGCATCTCGCTCGGCGTTACCCGTTTTAAGTATTCCTCGAGATCCACCTCGTTTAAGAGCAACAGTCCGTCGCGCTCCTCCGTGATCTCCATATGTCCCGGATAGACCGGAGTTCCCTGGGCACGCTCTAAGCTGTGCACCGTGATCATCCCGCCATCGTTGGCGGATTTGAAGGTGAGACGTCCGCTTGCCAGT
Organism: Clostridium sp. CM74B_53; assembly: GCF_036318045.1. Lineage (NCBI taxonomy): Bacteria > Bacillati > Bacillota > Clostridia > Eubacteriales > Clostridiaceae > Clostridium > Clostridium sp. CM74B_53. The sequence continues at coordinate 129,723 of NZ_JAWQDE010000007.1, forward strand.
CTGGAGTCGCCCGGCTTGATCGTCACCGTCTCTCCTGCCGCGATGGATTCTGTCTTCGCATCCTTCTCATCCCCGTATTCCAGGACCGCCATCGAATCACAGGAAAGCGTGATCGAGTCGTGGAACAGAGACTTAAAACCATTTGTCATGATCAGGACACGGATCGCGTCGATATCCGGTTTCTCCGTCGTGAGTGCCGCACAGATCTCCCCGTCTGCGACCACAAACTCCTGCATGTGGTAACCGACAAGAATGTCCTTTTTCTGCTGCTCCCTCAGGACCCCATATGTGCGGTAGATCTTAAACTGATCCGCCAGCGGCACACTGCCGTAGCCATCGATCTCGATCTCCGTATCGCGGACCGCAAGAACGGTTCCGGTGATCTTTTCCTTTTTCAGCACCAGCCGCTTTGGCTGACCGCCCTTTAAATACAGATCCCCGATCTGGCCGGAGATCTCACTCTCATCCTTTAATACTCCCTTTACCGGAAATTCCCTCTGGATATTTCCGATAAAGACGGTCACAGTCCGCCCGGAAAATCCAGAGATCCAGGCGTTCTCGTAGACGATCTCGTCAGAGACCATCGTCTCCACCTTTAAGATCTCATCGTCTCTCGCCAGGAAGCGGATCTTCCGGTCAATATAGTTATCCAGATAAAGTCCCTCAAACTGGAAGGTCCCGTCCCTTGTGTATGCCGTCCATGCCGGAGCTCCGTCCACATTGTCCGGAGTCCCGTAAAGATCCGTCTCGACCTCGGCAACCGCCCCTTCCGGATCTGCGGCTTCACGGAACGCATCATAAAATTTCCAGAAATTTTCGCTGGAAACTGCTTTTTTTGCGCGGTCCCCGGCATCCACATAGGAAAGGAGTGCATCGGTTTCCCCTTTTCCCTCCTCTGATGCCTTCTTCGCCCAGTCCGAAAGGACTGCGTATGTAACTGCGGATGTCGCGCTCCTCTCATCCGCCTGAATCACCCCGCTGTCAAGATATCCCTGCCCATACAGGTAATCCATATATTTTACATACCACTGATCAGAAAGTTTTTCGTCAAAGTTCGATGTCTCCGGCGCATTTTCCAGGATCCCGCTCTCCGACTCCAGCGTCAGAGCGACCGTTCTGGACGCTGCCGCCAGAGAAACTCCATCCTGTTCCGTGTCCAGAAGTACGATCACGATGAGCAGTGCCACGACAAATGTCGTGACCCCTGCCATCCAGTTTATCATTTTCCTACTCTCGTTCATAATTCCTTTCCCGGGCAAACCCGGCCCGGTCACTGTACACGGGTTCTTCCCGCGTGAAAACATCCGGACTTACTGTTTGTCCGTGCGCCTGATATACTCACCGCTCTTTTCGTCAATGCGGTCCAGTTTTACATAGTCGTTTTCTTCCTGACTCAGATTCTTTTTCGCAAGAAAATGATCCTGGATCTGTCTGTAAACGTGGATGATGACCGCCATCAGCGGAACTGCAATGATCATTCCCACAAATCCGAACAGTCCGCCAAACAGCAGGATCGAGAACAGGACTCCGAAGCTGGAAACGCCTGTGGAGTTTCCAAGGATCTTCGGTCCTAAAATATTTCCGTCAAACTGCTGGAGTACCAGGATCAGACCGATAAAGTAAAGGCACTGTTTCGGACTGATGAGGAATACGAGGATCGCACACGGTACAGCCCCGATAAAAGGTCCAAAAAACGGGATAATGTTCGTCACTCCGATGATCACGCTGATCAGCAGCTCATACGGGAGTTTGAACAGGTTCATCAGGATAAAGCAGAGGATTCCGATGATCAGGGAATCGATCAGCTTTCCGATGATAAAGCCGGAAAACGCTTTTTTGATAAAACGGAACTCTCCGACTACAATGTTCGCCGCCTTCAAAGGCAGGATCGAATAGATAAATTTCTTTCCCTGTGCCGAGAGCGATTCCTTGATGTTTAAGAGATATATCATGACGATCAGCCCGATCAGCAGATTTTTTGTCAGGGTGATCAGATTCATGACACCGCTGGAAACACCGCCGAGGATCTTCTCGATATTCTGGAAATTCTGGAAGTTCGAGAGATTCGACATCAGGTCTGTCTCCATCCAGTTCTGGAAATACTGGGCCGACTGCTCATAAATATTTAAGATTGCCTGCTCCACCGGAGGATTGTTCACGAAGAAATCCGTCAGCCAGTCATACACATTCTGGAAGTATTCCGGCATCATATTGATGATCCCTACGATACTGGAATACAGCTGCGGAATGATCATACTGGAAAGGCTGACGATCACCGCCAAAAGAAATACAAGGCTGACAGCTGTTCCCACGCTTCTTCCGAAAAAAGCACCCAGTTTTTCATTTTTAAATCTTGCCTTTGGCTCCCCGGACTTTCCTGTATACACAGTCAGCCGGTAGCACCAGTTGTAGACCGGGGACATTAAAAATGCCAGAACCGCTCCATAGATCACTGGTGCGAGCACAAAACGAACCTTTCCCAGAAAGGCAAACACCGCCGACCTTTCCAGAAACAGAAACACGACGAACACCGCCGCGATCAATACCAGGATCGCCGTCACACCTGTATAAATGTACCGTTCGAACCGTTCATTTTTCATATAAAAGTTTCTCCTTTGCAGTTACTTCTCTTTTTCCGTCTATCGAAACCATTTTGTACCGTCGACCATGGCATCATCATACCATACTTCTCATATTTAGAAAAGAGCCTTAGCAAAATCTGAACGAATGCAGAGCATCGGCAAATTTCCTGTTAAACGAAAAGAAGCAGCGATCTCTCGCTGCTTTTTTATCTTTCGCAATCCCAAAATGCCGTTTCCTGAATAATTGACGCCTAGCAGTGCTAGGTGGGCATCCGCACTTAAACATCTGCCTTCCACTCGATGGAGGCCTGGCATCCGTTCAAGGATGTAGGAATCCCGTATGTCAAAATGTAGGTTCAAAATAGACAGGAGTGTCGAACATCCCAGGAATCACATTCCCTTTCACTGACAACTATTATAGCGCATCATCGATCATTTTTCAAGTTCCATTTCATGGTACCGTACAATTTTGTTACAGTACACGGGCACTCCATGCCCGCGCACTGTAACAGGATTTTGCCAATGCTTCGCATTCCAGATCGGCAAAATCCGCGGCCTTAACGGTATCATACGGAATTTTCAGTTCAGAAAATTCCTACCCGCGAAAAGTAACCAATTTTCTTACTGTCGGATCCGTACACTTTTCTGCCTGTAAAAACGTCCGGTTTCTGAAACTGAAACACGATCCTGCCGCTGCTTCGCATTCCGGACCGTCAGGATCGCAGCCGCTGTATGATACAGAATTTTCAGTTCAGGGAATTTCCATCTGCAAAAGCCAGCGATCTTAACAGCTCTGCAACCTCTCCTGGAGTTTCACAGAGATAATCTGCCCCGGCATCCTGAAGCTCTTCCCTGCTGCCGTATCCGTAAAGCACGCCTACCACTGAAAGTCCCGTCTTCTTCGCGCCTTCCACGTCATGTTTCCGGTCGCCCACCATGATCACGGATTTCTTTTCTTCCTCGCCGATCCCGTTTTCTTCCAGCACATACCGGATCACGTCATCCTTGTTCACGCGCTTTTCATCCAGGGACGCGCCGCCGATGAATTTAAAGTAGTTTGTCAGATGAAAATATTCCAGCACGCGCTTTGCGGTCACCTCCGGCTTGGAAGTTGCCACATAGAGTTCGAGTCCTGCGTCCTTTAAGGACTTTAACATCTCCTCAACTCCGGCAAACGGTGCGTTGTCCTTCCATCCTTCCACATCGTAATATTCCCGGAACACGTAGATCGCATCCTCCGCGTCCTTCTCGGAGAAATTGTAATACTCCTTAAAACTGTCGGAGAGCGGTGGACCGACAAACGGTTTTAAAACATTCAGGTCATCCACCTGGATCCCATAATGCTTCAATGCATACTGAACGCCTTTCGTGATCCCCGGCATGGAATCCGTCAGTGTCCCGTCAAGGTCGAAAAAAACTTTTTTTAACTTCATTCTGTTTCCTCTTTCATGTATTCCAATATCATCGTTCCGCCGCATATATTTTCTCCTGCTCACGGCGAAACCGTTTTTCCATATTTCAATTTCACAGGTATTTCTGCGATACCAGTGTCTTATTATCCCATGGCGGAGTATAAATGTCAATTGTAAAAAGCGGCATGCCCCAAAACGATCTTCACCGCCTGTCGCATGCCGCTTTTCCCTTATCCTTTTTTATTCTAATCCTTTTATCTGACCCGGAGTTTTTACCGGAAAAACTCGTGATTTCCATGTTTAAACAGGAATTCCAGATGTCTGTCAAACCAGCTCGCGTTCTTCCTGGAGGATGCCCGCCGGTTCATGAAATACAGGGCGCCGTCTGTCAGATCTTCACCCGAAAGTGCCCTCTCGACTGCCTCTACGGTCTCGGCCGTGACCTTGCAACGCTTGATGGATCCGTTTCCCACAGGGGAAAACTGGTGCTTCTGGTAAACGACTTTCGTGATCGTGTTCGGGAATGCATCGTCCTCCACACGGTTTAAGATCACGTTTGCCACCATGACACGTCCTTCGATGTCGCAGTTTCCGGCTTCCGCCTGAACGATCCGGAGAAGAACATTGTAGTCGCTTTCGGAATACCCCGTGAACGCTTCTCTTGCAGGTTCCTCTGCCACGACGGTCTCTTCTGCTGCCGCCTGTACCCTGGCTTCCCCGGACACCTCTGTTTCCGGCTCTGCCTGCGTGATCCCGCTCACTTCATCCGCCGCAGCCGCAGTTTCTGTTTCTACAGCTTCTTCCGGACCATGATCCGTGTCCGCATTTTCCGATCCTGCAGCAGGCTCTGTGATGCTCTCCTCTTTCGTCTCTGTATTTTCTGTTTCTGTCCTGATATCTGCTTCCGTCTCTGCGGATGATGCTTCATCCGCTGTCGTCTCATCCTCTAAAACATTTCCGTCTGTTTCCGGAAGAGCAGTATCTTCTGTCTCCTCCAGACTGTCTTCATCCGAACCTCCCTGCGTCTCGGCATACGCGACGATCGCGTTTTTGCCTCCGCCCTGGAAGTCCACCGCTGTAAATGGAATCACTGCGATCAGTGTTGCGCCCATCGTGAGGACTGCCGCATTCCGGTGCATCTTCTTTGTCACACCGCCGAAGAGTGATTTCACAAACTGAAAGACTGTCTGAAGAAATGAGTTCCATGGATTCATTTGAATACCCTCTTTCTCCGTCCTGTCGCCGGTTGTTCATTCCGACCGTTTTCCGGCCGGTGTCTGTGATTATAGGAGAATGAGGGGGCGAATGTCAATAAGTCCTGCACAACTTTGTTACATTTTACAGTCTGTTTTTTAAAGATTGTTACATTTTTTTAATAGTTTTTCCAAATATAATCCGCACAAAATCTGGATTTTTGGTAGTATTGGCAAGTATAAAATATTGCAAATATTACAATTTTGTTAAATATTGAGTTCCCATTTTTGAGTGGTTTCCCATAACGTTTTCAGTTATGTCAACTAATTTTGCTGAAGATCCAGAAGTTTTGCCCCGACATAGTCCGCAAGAGCCTGCGGGGAAAGCAGGACCTGAAAGCCTCTCTGGCCGGCGCTGACCGCGATCGTTTCATAATTTAAAGCCGCTTCATCGATAAATGTCGGGAACTTTTTCTTCATGCCGATCGGGGAACAGCCGCCGCGGATATAGCCTGTTGTGGCCAAAAGATCCTTCATCGGAAGCATCTCCACCTTCTTATCTCCTGCCGCTTTTGCTGCCTTTTTTAAGTCCACCTCGCCATCCACCGGGATACAGCAGACGAGAAAACCTGTGCGCTCTCCTTTCAGCACGAGAGTCTTAAACACACTCCCGTGGTCCACTCCCAGCATGTCAGCCGCATGGCTCCCGGATAGGTCATGTTCATCCACCGGGTACTCCTTTGACTCATACGAGATCTTTGCGGCATCTAAAAGCCGCATCACATTTGTCTTTGTTTTATCATTTTTTGCAGATTTGCTCATAAATTTTTCCTCCTGAAAGCGACATTCTCTCTGCCGCCTTTGACTGCAGCCGGCTGCACATCCTCTCGACCGCATCTTCTTTATACAACGTCTTTGTAAAAAAATCCAGTCTTTTCTATAAAAGAATGTCCGCCCACATATTTGTACCTTTAAGCCTGTATTTTATTACAGTCAACGCAGCAAGTGTGCAGACCTGCTGAACAGTTACCATTTTTCGCTGCATTTACTGCCGCATAAAAAAAGACAGCCGGTCCCGCATTTTCGCAAAATCGACTGCCTCTTTCCATCTTCTGATCTGTTTCTTCTATATAATATATCGCTTCTGATTCCGCATCTCAAAAGCCTATGAGAGGATCATCCGGTCGTTCGCGAGCGCGCCGCCCGCGGCTTCCTCAAACTTCGCGAGAAGATCCTGAACCGTCAGGTGCTTCTTCTCCTCACCTGCCACATCGTAGATCACATGGCCCGCATTCATCATGATCAGGCGGTTTCCATGTGCGATGGCGTCACGCATGTTGTGAGTGATCATCAGAGTGGTCAGATGTTCACTGTTTACGATCTTATCCGTCGTCTCGAGGACTTTCGCCGCCGTCTTCGGGTCGAGGGCCGCCGTGTGCTCATCTAAGAGAAGAAGTCTCGGCTTCTTTAAGGTTGCCATGAGAAGTGTCAGCGCCTGTCTCTGTCCGCCGGAGAGAAGACCGACCTTCGATGTAAGGCGCTCCTCCAGGCCAAGTCCCAGAATCTTTAACTGTTCTCTGTAGAATTCTCTCTCTTTCGCGGTGATCCCCGGTCTCAGGGAGCGCGTCATTCCTCTTCTCGCCGCCAGGGCCATGTTCTCCTCGATCTGCATGGTGGCAGCCGTTCCTGTCATCGGGTCCTGAAATACGCGTCCAAGATACTTCGCACGTTTATGCTCCGGGAGTTTTGTCACGTCGATATCATCGATGGTGATTTTTCCTTCGTCCACAAGCCACGTTCCTGCGACCGCATTTAACATGGTAGATTTTCCTGCTCCGTTTCCGCCGATGACGGTGACAAAATCGCCTTCGTTTAAATGAAGATTTAATCCGTTTAACGCAGTCTTTTCATTGACGGTTCCTGCATTGAAGGTTTTATAAATATTGTGAAGATCAAGCACGAGGTGCACCTCCTCTTTTTACCGGTTTAGAGAAATATTTGCCTTTCATGTACGGGATCGCAAGGAATACCGCAACAACAAGAGCTGACAGGAGTTTTAAATCGTTGGAATTTAATCCCATCCAGAGTACGACCTGAAGTACCAGATAGTAAATGATCGCGCCGAAGGCAACGGAGAACAGCTTGAAACCGAAGTTCTGGCTGATCTTTCCGAAAACGACCTCACCGATGATAACGGCTGCAAGACCGATCACGATGGCACCACGGCCTGCATTGACATCCGCAAAGCCCTGATACTGAGCATATAAGCCGCTCGCAAAGGCAACGATTCCGTTGGAGATCATAAGACCTAAGATCTTTGTGAAATCGGTATTGATACCCTGAGCACGTGACATGTTCTGATTGGAGCCTGTGGCACGGATGGAACATCCGATCTCCGTTCCGAAGAACCAGTAGAGGACTCCGATCAGGATCACAATGATCAATGCCGTCACGAAGATCGTGTTCTTATAAAAAGCGACTCCCTTTACATAACGGAGAGACACTAAAAGATCATACTTATCCACACTGATGGCCTGATTTGCCTTACCACCCATAATGCGAAGGTTGATAGAGTAGAGACCAAGCTGAGTCAGGATTCCCGCGAGAATCGCCGGGATCCCCATCGCCGTGTGAAAGATTCCGGTCACAAGGCCCGCGATCATTCCCGCGATAAACGCCGCAAACAGGGACACTCCCACAGAATGTCCGTTTAACATGAAAATGATGCAGACAGCACCTCCCGTACACATGGTTCCGTCCACGGTAAGGTCTGCAAGATCGAGGATCTTATATGTAATATAAACGCCGATCGCCATGATGCCCCAGATGAGTCCCTGTGCACAGGCACCCGGCAATGCATTAAACAATGTTGCAAAATTCACGTTTCTTTCCTCCTATGGCTAATGATAACAAACAGGGTGACAAAAGTTTTTGCTGTTTGCCACCCTGATGTCCTCATAATTTCAAGTCGTTATTATTCTTCGATCACAACGTAGTCATCCGGAACCGTGATTCCAAGTGCCTCACAGTTTGCCTTATTGTATTTCTTTGTTACCTCCGGTGCAAACTCGATCGGCATTTCCTTTACATCTTTGCCGTCCATCAGGATCTCTGCGCCCATCTCACCGGCTTTGTATCCGATATCGTAGTAGTCGATGGAAAGAGTTGCAACGCCGCATCCGGAGCAGATTCCTTCTTCACCTGCAATTACCGGAACTTTCGCCGGAAGGCAGATATTGTTTATGATCTCTGCATTGGAAGCAGCTGTATTGTCAGTCGGAACATAGAGAACATCGTTCTCGCCTGCTGCTGTTGTTGTTACGGAAGCGATATCGTTGGAGTCTGCGAAGGTGTATTCCTTACAGGTATATCCGAGATCCTCAAGATATCCTTTTACGGTTGTTGCCTGGTATTTGGAGTTCGGCTCTGCGGAGCAGTATAATAAGCCGACATTCTTTGCATCCGGGAACAGCTCATTTAACATTGCTGCCTGCTGGTCGAGCGGAGCAAGGTCGGAGGTACCAGAGATGTTGAGACCTGTCGTACCTGTCCAGTTGTCGATATCAAGCGCTGTCGCGTAATCTGTGATGGAAGTTCCGAGAATCGGAATCTCGCTGGTTCCTGCTGCCGCTGCCTGAAGTGCTGCAGTCGCATTTGCAAGGATCAGGTCCACATCGTTGGAAACGAACTGGTTGATGATCGTTGCGCAGGTAGCGGAATCGCCGGATGCGTTCTGAAGATCAAATTTAACATTGTCACCGAGTTTATCTTTTAATGCAGCCTCGAAGCCTTCTGTCGCCGCATCAAGTGCCGGGTGCTGTACTAACTGGCAGATTCCCACATTGTAGGTCTTTCCATCTTCTTTTGCTGCTTCTGTGGAATCGGCCGCTGCTGTCGTTGTCTCTGCTGCAGCTGCTGTTGTCTCTGCTGTGGAACTGGATCCACATCCGGTTAATGCGGAAGCCGCTACAACGGCCGCCATTGCAAGTGCTGTTACTTTTTTCATAATATCGATCTCCCCTCAGTTTTTCTTTTTTGTAACATCCCGCTGTCATTTTCAGGATCTATAGATCCTCCCCTTCAGACGGGATCTCACATTCTCAAATGCGTTGTTGCGTTACGCTTTAACGCATGTAAGTGAAACTGTCCTTATCATACACCTATACGCCGGATTCGTCAAGCTTGATTTTCCTGTTTTTACCTTTTCTTGTTACAGTACACGGGCACTCTATGCCCGCGCACTGTAGCAGGATTTTGCCGATGCTTCGCATTCCGAATCGGCAAAATCCACGACCACAACGTTATCATACGGAATTTTCAGTTCAGAAAATTCCTATCCGTGAAAAGTAACCTTTTCTCAATATCCCACAATAATTGTAGGTTTTCCACAATTTGTCAGACGATTTTTGTCAGGAAACGGAATCCGTTTTATCCGCAAAAACTTTCAGGAATCTCTCCCCATACTTCGCATACTTAAATTCCCCGACTCCGGAGACCGTCAGCATTTCTTCCTTATTCTTCGGTCTGATCAGACACATATGCACCAGAGTCTTATCGGAAAATACGATATACGGTGGAACCTTCTCCTCCCGCGCGATCTCACGGCGCAGTTCTTTTAACCGGTCAAACAGTGTCGTCTCCACCTCCGTAAACGACTCGGTACCGGCTGCCATCTTCGGCTTCTTCGTGCCGGAGATCTTCCCCGTCTTCACTCTCTCCTGCTCCTTCGGAAGCTTCATCATGACCGTTTCACCGTCGTTTAAAAGCGCTTCCGCATTCTTTCCCGGCTTCACGATCGCGTACTCGTCAGAGGTCACCACCAGATATTCTTTTATCTGCAGAAAATTTAAAACCTGTCTTAACCTGTAGACCGGGACTTTTGCCAGCTTTCCGTAAAAGGAATTTTCATCCATGTGATAATTCCTGATCTTCGCCGTCGAAGCTCCGTGCACCGTGTCGAGGATCACCGTTGTCCCGTACCGCCCGCGGCACTCCGCGACGCAGCCGACGATGGCTCTCGCGATCTCCGTCACATCCGTCTCCTCAAACTGTGTCTTACAATTAGAACAGTTTCCGCAGTATCCGCTTCCGTACTCCCCGAAATACCGGAGAATATATTCCCTGAGGCAGTCATTCGTAAAGCAGTAGAATGTCATCTTTTTTAACCGTTCCCGGTCGCGCTCCGCAACGATCTGCCTTGTCACATCGTCGAGCTCTTCGTTGTCACGGTTGTTGTCGATAAACATCTGGTTCGTCACGACATCCCGCCCGCCGTACAGGAGCAGACAGTCCGCCGGTTCCCCGTCACGCCCTGCGCGCCCGGCTTCCTGATAGTAACTCTCCATATTTTTCGGCATGTTGTAGTGGATCACAAAGCGGACATTCGATTTGTCGATCCCCATTCCAAACGCGTTTGTCGCCACCATGATCTGGGCGCGGTCGAAGATAAAATCTTCCTGATTCTGCTTTCTCTCGCTGTCGGAAAGTCCCGCATGGTATCTCGTCACGGAGAATCCGTCCTTCATCAGCTTCTCCGTCACTTCCTCCACGAGTTTTCTCGTCAGGCAGTAGACGATGCCGCACTGTCCTGCATGTTCTTCGATATATGTTTTTACTGCCGCATATTTATCTTTCGGGCTCTGAACCTCAAAGTAGAGATTCGGGCGGTCAAATCCCGTCGTCGTCACGACCGGATCCTGCAGCTTTAAGAGATCGATAATGTCATCCCGGACTTCCGCAGTCGCGGTCGCCGTAAAGGCGCTGACGACCGGGCGCTCCGGAAGTGCCCGCAGGAATTCCTCGATCTTTAAGTATCCTGGCCGGAAATCCTGGCCCCACTGGGAGACGCAGTGCGCCTCATCGACCGCCACCATGGCGATTTTCGCATGGACGGCAAAATCAAGAAATTCCGGAGTCAGAAGCCGCTCAGGAGCGACGTAGATGATCGGATACCGTCCCTCTCTCGCATATCCGAGCGCCTTATAATACTGTCCCGCCGTCAGGGAACTGTTCAGGTACGCAGCATGAACGCCCGCCTGGTTCAGGGCGCTGACCTGGTCTTTCATAAGTGAGATCAGGGGCGAGATCACCAGCGTGATCCCCCCGTTTGCCCCCGCCATCAGAGCCGGGATCTGATAACACAGGGACTTTCCTGCGCCCGTCGGCATGATCCCCAGCACATCCCTGCCGGAAGTGATCGCATCGATCATCTTCTCCTGCCCGTCCCGGAACGCGTCATAACCGAAATATTGTTTGAGAACCTCATATTTATCCATAAAAGTAATGATCCCTTTCCACACCCGCCAATTGCTGCCGGGAACCTTTTTATCGTTGATCAGTTGGCTGCAGCTGGTGAACCGCTTTCCAGTTGTCTGTCCATGATATCACTCTCCCGCCGCCCCCGCAAGTATGACCGCCATTAAAATTTCATAAACAAATCGGCAACCGTTACAGTACACGGGCACTCTATGCCCGCGCACTGTAACAGGATTTTGCCGATGCTCCGCATTCCGAATCGGCAAAATCGGCGACCACAACTGTATCATACGGAATTTTCAGTTCAGAAAATTCCTACCCGTGAAAAGTAACCGGCAACCACTACTGTATGATACAGAATTTTCAATTCAGAAAATTCCTGCCTGCGAAAAATAACTTTTTATCTCATCCACGGCCCGCCGCTTTTTATCTTGTAATCTCTCCCCGATATTGCTATAATTGGATACAATACAAAGATACTCAAAAAGAGTGATTGACGGAGGAGAAAACATGAACTTTTTAGAAGAGCGCATCGCAAAAGACGGTGTGGTAAAAGAAGGAAACGTATTAAAGGTTGACAGCTTTTTAAACCATCAGATGGATATCGAGCTTTTTGACGAGATGGGTGCGGAATTCAAGCGCCGTTTTGCCAATGAAAATATCAACAAGATCCTGACGATCGAGGCATCCGGTATCGGTATCGCCTGTATCGCGGCAATGCACTTCCATGTGCCGGTCGTATTTGCAAAGAAATCCCAGAGCATCAACCTCGACGGCGAAATGTATGTGGCGGAAGTTGAATCCTTCACCCATAAATGCAAGAACCAGGTTATCGTCTCAAAAAAGTTCCTTTCCCCGGACGATCACGTTCTGATCATCGACGACTTCCTTGCGAACGGCTACGCGCTTCAGGGACTGATCTCGATCGTCCATGACGCAGGCGCTACCGTTGAGGGAATCGGCATCGCGATCGAGAAAGGATTCCAGATCGGCGGACAGGTCATCCGAAATCTCGGCTACCACTTAGAGTCCCTGGCGATCGTAGATTCCATGGATCCGGCCACCGGAACCGTTAACTTCCGAAGCCAGGAATAGAAAAGAATGTGCCTCGGCACATTCTCGCGCCGAGCGCGGTCGCTTGCGACAACCATCATCTTCGCGCGAGTGCGCATCTTAGGCACGCAGTGCCTTTTTATTTAACAGGAAGTTCCATCGGAATTTCCTGTTGAATAAAAAAGAACATCCTGCAGTCAGTACCCAATGTACCGGCCGCAGGATGTTTTTTTATTTTTTCCTGTCAGTTTTCTCATTCATCTCGTTCCCGTTTTTCGCTTCTGTTCCGCTCTTCTCCTTCGGAAGCGGGATCGCGAGAACGGTCTGGATCACCTTGTTCTCCACCTTCATGATCTTTAAGAGGTAATCCCCGATCCTGACACTTCCCTTCTCTCCAACCTTCGGGATATGTCCGATCCTCGATACCATAAAACCGTTCAGGGTATCAAAATTGTCCTTATCTTCCTTATCAAATTCCACTCCGAGCGTCTCTTCCACGTCGTCCAGAAGGGTGAGACCCGTGAGCTCATATGTACCGTTTTTCCGGGATACGATATCCGGCTCTTCCTTGTCGTACTCGTCGAGGATATTTCCGACGATCTCCTCGAGAATGTCCTCCATCGTGACGATGCCGGCAAGCTGACCATACTCATCCACCACAAGTTCGATGTGGATCTTCTGGGACTGCATCTCCTTAAAAAGAGCGTTGATATTTTTCGTCTCCGGGATGAAATGAGGACTTCTCAAAAGGCCCTTGATCTTTGCGATCGGCGTGTTCAGATGGTCCTTGGAATCCGTATAGTGGAGCATGTCGCGCATGTGAAGGATGCCGATGATATTGTCGATATCTTCGGAATAAACAGGAAATCTCGAATAATTTGCTTCCTTCACAACGAAATCGAGCGCTTCCTTCAGAGTCATCTCCCCGTCGAGTGCGATGACCGCGGTCCTGTGTGTCATGATATCCGCCGCCACCTTATCGTCAAACTCAAAGATGTTCGTGATCATCTCCGCCTCGCTGGCCTCCAGAACGCCCTGTTCATGGCCTTCATTGACCATGTACATGATATCTTCCTCAGTCACGTTGTCATCCTTCTCGCGGATATCGATCCCAACCGTCTTTAAGGAAATATAGGCAAACTGGTCCATCAGCCACGCAAACGGAAAGAGACATTTTGTCACAAGTTCCACGAGCGGCAGAACTTTATAACAGAAGCGGATCGGGCTCTTTGCCGCGATGCGCTTCGGGATCACGATCCCGAGCCCCGTGAGCAGAAATGCGATCCCGACGAGTCCCGCAATGTAGGCGATCCCCACCGCTGCCGGATGCGGGATCTGTGTATGCGTCCCGATTAAAGCCGTGAGTTTTTTTACCACAAACGCCAGCGAGGACGCGCCCATCGCAAGCGTCAGGATACTCGTCGCGAGCTGGTTCGTGCGGATGAAGAGATACGGGTCTTCCTGTATCTTTAAAAGTTTTTCCGCCCGCTTGTTTCCTTCGTCGCGCTCATCCTCCAGCGCACTGGTGTTCAGGGCCTGAACGGCCGCACCGAATCCGTACATCACCGCAAACAGGATCACTGATGCGGCAAACAGAACAATTCCTATCCATGAATTGCCATCGTCCATGAGATTTTCCAACACTCCTTTATCTTTCCATAACTATCCTATTTTTTCAGTTACTTTTTTCCGTATTTCGTCCACTATAACATCTATTTCCATGCCCGTCAAGGAATCATTCCGCCGTATCACTTTTCACGTTACAGTACACGGGTCCTCCATGCCCGCGCACTGCAGCGCCAAACTGCGATTATGTAGCAGTTTTTTCTCCCCGCACGGTCCTCAAAAACCGCCAAGTTCCAGACTCACCTTCAATGCGTCATTTACCTGGTCCAGCAGGTCCCCGTCAAGATGGCAGATCTTTTCCCTTAATCGCTGCTTGTCGATGGTCCTCAACTGTTCCAAGAGAATCACCGAATCCTTCATCATGTCGCAGTCCCTCGCGGATAACTCCACATGAGTTGGAAGCTTCGCCTTATTCATCCTCGATGTGATCGCCGCACAGATCACAGTCGGACTGTGTTTGTTTCCCACATCGTTCTGGATGATGAGCACAGGGCGCACACCTCCCTGCTCAGAACCTACCACCGGTCTTAGATCCGCATAATAAATATCGCCCCGTCTGATGATCACAAGTCTCACGCTCCGTCTGAATTTCTGCGGAGAGTCCGGGGCTGCTGTCAAAGCCATAACGGCATCTTTTTTGACAGCTTCCCTGACATTTCCGTATTCAGATTGTTCCCCACTTATGATATTTTATTCAGAAATCGCGGCGGCGTGCCGGTCAGAATCCGACATACTCCTCATCCGGGCAGTTCATGATCCCGAGGACCTTTCCGTTCTTCACATACACACGCGGAACCCGCTTTCCGATCAGACACGGGATCTCGTAATGGAAGCCGCCGGAAACCTCTGCGATCTCCTCCATCGTGATCTCTTCCTCCCCGTCTCTTCCGATCAGGGTCACAAGATCTCCCTCTTTGGCCTCCGGAATCCCGGTAAGATCCACCATGAACTGGTCCATGCAGACGCGGCCGAGGATCTTCGCGCGCTTTCCGTGGATCAGCACTTCCCCGCGGCCGGACAGGTTTCTCGGATATCCGTCCCCGTAACCGGCGGAGACTGTCGCAATCCGCATCGTCCGGTCTGCCTTGAACGTTCCTCCGTAGCTGACTTCAGTTCCAGGCCCGATCTCCTTGATATACGTGATAAAGCTCTTCAGTGCCATCGCCGGCTTCATCGTGAGGATATCCTTTCTCACCTCATCCGACGGGTACAGACCGTAGATCGTGATCCCGGCGCGGACTGCATCCATGTTCATCTCCTGCATCTCCACGATCCCGGCGCTGTTGGAGCAATGGCAGACCGGAACCTCCACGCCTGCTGCCTTCACAGCATCGCAGAAGTTCTTAAACCGATCATACTGCTGTCTCGCACCAGTCTTATCCGCCTCATCCGCTCTCGCAAAATGCGTGAACATGCCGTCGATCTTCACTCCCGGAAGCGCCGCGATCTTTTTTACCATCTCCACGGACGCCGTGTCCGGTCTGAGTCCGATCCGGCTCATTCCGGTATCCACCGCGATATGGACGTGGGCTGTCTTTTCCAGCTTTTCTGCAGCTTCTGACATTCCCTCTGCCTTATCCAGTTCAAAGACCGGCATGCAGAGCTCCTGCCGGACGCACTCCTCGTATCTCGGAGCAGCGACCGGACCGAGGATCAGGATCTCCTTCGTGATCCCGTGTTTCCGCAGCTGCACACCTTCCTCAACGGTCGCGACCGCATATCCGCATACAAAGCGGTCAATCGTCTTCGCGACCGGAACGGCGCCGTGTCCGTAAGCATCCGTTTTCACGACTCCGTACATCTTTGTCCCCGGGCGGAGATTTTTCTCCATCGCCTCCATGTTTTCCTCTATATGACCCAGATCGATCTCTGTATAAATTCTGTCAAATTTCATTTTCTCTATCCTCCGAAAGGCAATCCGCGATCTCCCCGGCAAGGACTGCGTGGACGCCGAAGCGCTTCGCCGCTTTTTCCCCTGCCAGACCGTGCACATAGACTCCGAGGGAAGCCGCATCGCTCTCCTCAAGCCCCAGCGCGATCAGTCCCGCAATCACACCGGTCAGAACATCCCCGGAACCTCCCTTTGCCATAGCGGGCGTCCCACTTCCATTGACAAAGGTCTTTCCGTCTCTTCCCGCGATCACGGTCGCCGCGTCCTTTAAGACGCAGACCACTCCGTACTGATCTGCAAACTCTCTCGCTGCACGGATCGGATTTTCCTTGATCTCCTCTATCTGAATTCCTGTGAGCCGCGACATTTCCTTCATATGCGGCGTCACGATGATATTTTCTGTAAAATAACCGGTGAGTTCCCGGTACTCCGCGGCGAGATTCAGCGCGTCCGCGTCAAGAATGATCGGCACATACGCGTCCTTTAAGACGTTTTCCACCATGAGCCGCGCATGATCCTCCATGCCGATCCCCGGCCCCAGAACGATCACATCCGCCCATTCCGTCTCCCTTGCGATCTTTCTCGCAAAGCTCTCCGGATCTTTTCCGGCTTCTCTCGCATCGTAACTGGAAAGGATCGCCTCCGGGAGTTTTTCCTGGACGATGATCCTGTTTTCCTCCGGTGTAAAGATCTTCACGAGTCCGGCTCCCATCCGGTATGCCGCTCTCGCGGAGAGGCAGGCTGCTCCCGCCATGTTCTTTGCCCCCGCCATCACGAGGACTTTTCCGTATGTTCCCTTGTTGGAATCCGGCGTCCTTTCCGGGATCCTCAAAAGATCTTCCCGATCCAGCATCTGCACGTGTTTTTCCTGCTCCGCGCTGCTCTCCGGCACAAAACCGACATCCCTGACCAGAAGCTCTCCGCAGTATTCTCTTCCCGGGAACAGAACCTGTCCGAGCTTTTTCATTCCGAAAGTGACCGTCACATCCGCGCGGACCGCGTCCCCCATGACTTCTCCTGTGTCGGAGCTGATGCCGGAGGGAATGTCCACAGCGATCGTCTTCATATCCTCATTGCGGTTGATCCAGTCAATGAGCTTTTTGTATGCACCTTCCACATTTCTCGAAAGACCGATCCCGAAGACCGCATCCAGGATCACGCCGCGGCATGCGTTCGCCTTTGTCACCGTCTTTGCAAACGGATGCGCCGGGGATCGTTTTTCTTCTGCATCCGGCAGTTCTTCCGCCGTCATCACCGGGATCCCCAGCCTTTTCACGATATTTAACTGGGCTTCCAGCTCTTCGCTCCCTTTTCCGTCCCGTCCCGGGAACAGGATCTTCACATTATATCCCTTTAAGAACAGCATCCTGGCGGCGGCCACTCCGTCTGCCCCGTTATTTCCAAAACCGCAGACGGACCAGACTGTCTCTGCCTGTTCTCTCTTAAGGATCTCTTCCGCTTTCTCCGCAACGGCAAGAGCCGCCCGCTCCATCAGCACCAGGGACGGGATCCCGTACCCCCTGATGGACCTGGTGTCAAACGCTTTCATTTCTTTTCCGCTCAGAACTGCTTTCATCCGGCATCCCCCTCTCCGACGGCAAACGCCATCGCATGGTCCTTCGTGTCAGAGATCGACACTTGGATCGTCCTGATCCCGAGCTCCTCCGCCTTCATCTCTGCTCCCGCATGAAGTTCGACATACGGCTTTCCAAGCGGGTCCCTTAAGACCTCCACATGGACCGGCATAAAGTCCCGGAATCCCGTTCCAAACACCTTCGCTACTGCTTCTTTAACCGCAAAAGTGCCGGCAAGGACCCGGGGATCACCCTTTGCCTGCCGGCGCTCGCGCTCGGTATAGATACGCGTCAAAAAAGCCTCTTTTTCACAGGCTTTTTTCACACGCTCAATTTCGATCAAATCACAGCCAACTCCAATCAACATGTCTCATTGGTTCCCGTCTGTTCTGCTTTTTCCTTTGCTTTCCGCTCCCGCTCATCCTGCATGCTGCAGACACGGTAGGAAAGACGCATCAGGCTCTCGGAAAGATGTACATTCTCAACGACTACATCATCCGGCACATTTAAGTCTGTATGGGCAAAATTCCAGATCGCCTTGATCCCGGCTTTTACCAGGCGCTCCGCGATCTCCGGTGCTTTGGACTTCGGGATCGTGAGAGCCGCGATCTGTACTTCATTGTCGACAATAAACTGCTCCAGGTCATCGATCCCACGGATCTCGACTCCGCGGACCACAAGACCGATCAGGCGCGGGTTGATATCGAACATTCCCTTGATCATAAAGCCGCGCTTCTCAAAATTTGTATAGTTGGCGATCGCCTGACCTAAGTTTCCGGCACCGATGATAATGAGGTTGTGCTGTCTGTCGATCCCCAGGATCCTCGCGATCTCGGTGTAGAGATATTTCACATTGTATCCGTATCCCTGCTGTCCAAAGCCGCCGAAATTGTTAAGATCCTGACGGATCTGGGACGCTGTCACCTTCATTCTGGCACTCAGTTCGTTGGAAGAGATCCTCTCGATCCCCTCCTCCATCAGTTCGCCCAGATATCTGTAATAACGCGGAAGTCTTGAGATTACCGCCTTTGAGATCTGTCTCTCGTCTGTCATTTTATAGTTCCACCTTCTCAGTATAACGCTGTCTTTTATTATACCTATATCTATATTATTTGTCAAATCTTTGTCAGTAAAATGCGCAAACTGCCCAGACGGAAAAATGCCCCGCCCGAAATCTCCCCAGACCGGACGAAGCATTTTCCTTTGAGTATGTCTGTATTCGTAAGCATTCAATCCTGCATTCCCACAGGGCCGAGAGCTCACTCTGTATAAAAGCCTGCCCCTTTTGCAGCGCGGGCTGTTAGACAGTCATGATCATTCTGCAAGTTCTTCCCACTTTTCGTAGAGAACTTCCAGTTTTCCTGCGATCTCCTCTTTTTCCTTGTTTAACTCCATGAGTTTCGCAACGTCGGAGAAGACGCTCTCATCGCAGAGGAGGCCGTCGATCTCCCCGTCTCTTGTCTCCAGCTTGTGGATCTCATCCTCGACCTTCTTTAAATCGTTCTGGCGTTTTCTCTGGCGGGCCTGTTCTTCCTTCTGAGCCTTCCAGTCGAGCTTTCCGCCGGCATCCGCTGCCGGATTCTCCACAGCCTTTCCGGCAGTCTCCGCCGCCGCTCCTGTCTTCGACGCGCCGAATCCGACGATCCCGCCGGCACTCTCCGGCGCCTCGTTTCCGAAATGGGCCGTCATCATCGCGTCATGTTTTTCCAGATAATAATCGTAATTTCCGATATAATTCATCATCCGCTTTCCGGTGAGATCCAGGATCCTCGTCGCGGTCTTGTTGATAAAATAACGGTCATGGGAGACATAGAGCACAGTTCCGCCGTAGTGGCTCAGCGCGTTCTCCAGAATCTCCTTCGATGTGATATCCAGATGGTTTGTCGGCTCATCGAGGATCAGGAAGTTCGCCTCGGAGAGCATGAGCTTTGCAAGCGACACACGTCCTCTCTCACCGCCGCTCAGATCCCCGATCCGTTTAAACACGTCATCCCCGGTGAACAGGAACGCCGCCAGCGTACTTCTGATCTGTGTGTTGGACATTCCCGGATATGCGTCGGAGATCTCCTCAAACAGCGTCTTTTCCATGTGCAGGACCTGATGATCCTGATCATAATAGCCAATGTGGACTCTGGAACCAAGAATGATCTCACCGGCATCCGGCTCGACAAGACCGTTGATGATCTTTAAGATCGTCGTCTTTCCCGTTCCGTTATCCCCGATGATCGCCACGCGCTCGCCGCGCTTGACATCAAAGCTGAGGTCCGTAAACAAGGTCTGGGAGCCAAAGGACTTCGCAAGTCCGTTGACCGTCAGTACATCATTTCCGCTCAGGATATTCGGCTCCAGGCGGATGTCCATTGCGTCGTTGACCTCCGACGGCTTTTCCAGGACCTCGATCTTATCGAGCATCTTTTCGCGGCTCTCCGCCCGCTTGATGGACTTTTCCCGATTGAAGGACTTCAATTTCTCGATGACCGCTTCCTGATGTTTGATCTCCTGCTGCTGGTTTAAGTACGCCTTCATCTGGATCGCGCGCATCTGCGCCCGCTTCTCACTGTAGGCCGTATAGTTTCCGGAGTACACGATCGCATGTCCGTTGTCCAGCTCGATGACCTTTGTTACGATCTTATCGAGGAAATACCGGTCATGGGCAACGATCAGGACCGCTCCGCGATAATTTAAGAGATATGTCTCCAGCCATGCGATGGAGGACATATCCAGGTGGTTCGTCGGCTCATCGAGGAGAATGATGTCCGGATTTGTGAGAAGAAGTTTACCCAGAGAAACTCTTGTCTTCTGTCCGCCGGACAGTGTGGAGATCTGTTTGGAAAACTCTTCCTCCGTAAATCCGAGTCCCTTTAAGACTCCGACGATCTCACTCTTCCAGGCATAGCCGTTGATGAGCTCAAATTCGTGGCTCAAGCGGCTGTACTGGTTCATCATGGTCTCCAGCGCTTCCCCGGAGGCCGTTTTCATCGAATTTTCCAGATCTCTCAGCCGGTTTTCCATCTCGATGACCGACTTTTTCGCATCGAGCATCTCCTCATAGATCGTCCGGTGACTTAAAAGATCCTGATTCTGTGCCAGATACCCCAGTGTCTTTCCGCTTCCCAGCACGACCTCGCCGGAATCCGGTGCCAGCTCACCCACGATGATCTTTAACAATGTTGATTTTCCGGCGCCGTTGATGCCGACGATCGCCGCTTTTTCATGATCTTCAATATGAAAGGAAGCGTTCTTGATAATATCGTCGCTTCCGAACGATTTGCAGATATTGCTGCAGGATAATATCATAAAATCCTCCTGTTTCTTGTTGTACAGCCGCTATTTCCTTCGTTCATACGGCTTCTGTATTTTTCCAGACGACGTTTTTCTTCCTCGCACAACGGTTCCGTTCCTGCACCGTCATGCATAAAAATCTGTCGTTAATCTTTTCATTGTTGTCCTGAAAAAAGGATTACTCTTTTTCACAGAATTTCTGCCTTTTCTCAACTTCTGCGTTACGCCCACGGGAAATACGGCCACACCGCCGCAAGAAAGATCGCCGGCAGCAGATTCGCCACCTTGACCTTCTTTCCCCAGATCAGGTTCACTCCGACGCAGAAGATCAGGACCGATCCTGTCAGGGACATGTCCGCCAGTCCCTCATCCGTCAGGAACGGCTCGATCACCTTCGCAAGGAGCGTCATCGCCCCCTGGAACATCCCGACCGGGATCGCCGAGAAAATACAGCCTTTTCCCATGGACGCCGTCATGATCGCGACGATGATCATGTCGAGAACAGCTTTTGCCGTGAGGATCGAATAGTCGCCGTAAATTCCGTCCCGGATCGATCCGACAACCGCCATCGCTCCGATACAGACGGTCAGGGAAGCCGTCACAAATGCATCCACGAACGCATTGTCGCCGTCACTTTTCGTCTTCTCCTTCAGCCATTCCCCGAACCGTTCCATTTTCGTGTCGAGATCGATCCACTCGCCGAGAACCGCCCCGACAGCAAAACAGGCGATCATCATCATGGATCCCGATGAAGAAAGCCCGTTTTCCGTCAGTTTTAACATCTGCTCCATACAGCCGGAGACTCCGATAAACAATACGCAGAGCGCCGACGCCATCATCAGGTTGCTCTGATAACGCTCCGTCAGTTTCTTTCCAAATAATAACCCCATCACGCCGCCCGCGACGATCGCAGTGACATTGATGATCGTTCCAAGCCCGAACATAGTTGTCTCTTTTCTTCTGTCATGATATCACGATCCGCAGTTTTCACACTTTTGGCTGCTTATCCGGTGATCGTGATCCGCATTTGCTGTTTTCCGGCAATCTGCAGGCTTTTTCCCTCTCCTGCGCTCGTGATCGCCTGTATACATGCAAATTGAAGTATAGCACAAAATCATATTTTCGTCTATCTCCAAGTTTTCCGGTCTCGGCATTCCCCGACATTCTGCCAGACGAATGACACCGGCAATGGAAAGGCGATTCGTCCCACTTTCCCTGCCTGTTCATAGCAAAACAACTGGAAATTCCACCCACTATTTAAAACGACCTCAGGTCAAGCCCTTATGATTTTCATCAGGATCCTGACACAGAGGTCGTTTTCTGCGTTTATACTGATTTTTTAATCTTCTTTTACCTTTTCTTCCCATCTGCTCCTTCTGTAATACAGGAAGGAAAGGATCGCGCATACGATCCAGCCGACCGGATATCCCATTCCGACCGTATACTCGTTGAATGCGATCTTTGTCACGAAGAAGAGATAGATCTGTCTGCAGACAACGAAGCTGAAGAGCATGATGCACATCGGTCCCTTTGCATCCCCGGATCCTCTCAAGGAACCCGCAAGGATCTGGTTGAAGGAACTACAGAAGCGGAACGGGACCGTCATCAGGATAAATAAGGTTCCATAGTGCAGCACATCCGGATCCTGGTTGAAAAGGGATACCAGGGATCTTGCGGAAATTGCCATCGCGCCGGAGATGCAGATCAGCACGCCCACACCCATGAACACTGCCTGTTTGACGCCGTCTCTCGCACGCTTCACATTCTTTGCTCCGAGATTCTGTCCCACGAACGTTGTCGCGGCCTGTCCCATACTCTGGGCAGGCAGGATTGCGAACTGGTCGATCTTTGAGTGGCAGCTCCAGCCCGCCATGATGATAGAAGAGCCAAGTCCATTTACATACGACTGCACAAGCGCGTTGGAAAACGCAGTGAGTCCCTGCTGGACTCCCGCCGGAAGACCGATCCGGAAGATCTCGCCGAGGCAGGATTTATTGATGTGAAGGTCCCGAAGAACAAGGCGATGTGCTTCCTTCGTCCTCATAAGAGTCGAGCACGCAAAAGCAGCAGAAACTGCCTCGGCGATCACCGTAGCGATCGCGACACCGCTGATCCCCCAGCCAAATTTCGCAACAAAGAGAATATCCAGAGCGATATTTAAACAGCTGCTGATGATCAGGAAATTTAACGGGCGCTTCGTGTCGCCCACAGCCCTTAAGATCGCACTGCTCATATTGTAAAGAAAGAGGACCGGAACTCCGGCAAAATAGATCTTTAAATACTCTCCCGCCGGTCCGATCACATCATCCGGCGTTGACATCCATTTTAACATCAGCGGGACAACCCAGACCGAGATCAGAGAGACAAAGCATCCGACGATCACTGCAAACAGGATCGTCGTCTCGACCGCCTCGTGGAGCTTTTCATGATTCCGGGAACCGAAACACGTGCTGATCACAACTCCGGCACCGATCGAGATCCCATTAAAGAAGTTTACCAGCGTATTGCAGATCGCCGTCGTCGCGCCGACCGCAGCCAGCGCCGATGTTCCGAGATAGTTTCCCACGACAATGCTGTCCACTGTGTTGTAGAGCTGCTGGAAGATATTTCCCATGATCAGCGGGATTGCAAAAAGAACCAGCTGTTTCCAGATCACGCCCTGTGTCATATCGATATTGCCTTTTCTGCCGGATGTAATTTTTGACATTCTTTTGTCCCTTTCTGCGATCGCATGTGTACGAAATATGTAAAATCTGCCGTCATTCTGTAATATCTATGTAAATCATACGGGATTTTCCGTTAAAAAGCAAGCTGTTCTCTTTTGTTGATCCCACAGGAAATTTTTGTATCCGGCACATGATTTTTTTGTACCCCGTTCTTCTGGTCTGCCCGGGCATTCTTTTCGCCTTCAGAAGCTTTCTCCGGCTTTTTCTCTCTCGTTCACAAGAAAAGGACAGGATCCCTTTTCGGTACCCTGTCCTGTCTTTCCCATCTTTTTATTTTATGGCCGTGATTTCAGGAGTTACTCCCATGTCGGGATGTAAGCTCCCTTGTAAGTGTCCTCGATCACTTTTGCAACTTCCGGTGTACGGAAATAATCGACTACTTTCTTGTAAAGCTCGTTGTCCTTATCAGCTGTTCTTGCAACGATGATGTTGACGTACGGGTTGTCAGATCCCTCTTCCACGCTCTCAAGGAAGATCGCATCTTTCTTCGGGTTTAAACCGTTGTCAACTGCGTGACCGCCGTTGATGACTGCTGCTGCAACGTCCGGAAGAAGGCTTGCTGTATTTGCTGCCTCAACCTCTTTGATGTCAAGGTTTAACGGGTTCTCTGTGATGTCTTTCTTTGTCGGTGTGTAGCCTGCTGCCGGATCAACCTTGATCAGACCTGCGGACTCAAGAAGTTTTAATGCACGGCCGCCGTTTGTAGCGTCATTCGGGATCGCGATGATATCACCGTCCTTGATCTCGGATACGTCCTTGATCTTGTTGGAGTAGAGGCCTAACGGAGCCATGATGGTCTCACCGATGATAGAAAGATCATAACCGTTGTTCTTGCAGTCATCCTCAAAGTAAGCGATGTGCTGGAAAGAGTTCAGATCGATCTCACCGTCATTTAATGCACGGTTCGGAAGCGGATAATCCGCAAATTTTACAAGCTCAAGGTCGATGTTCTCCTCAGCAAGCTTGTCGATGACCGGCTGCCACTGCTCGTTGTTCTCACCTACAACACCGAGTTTGATGACTGTCTTCTCGCCGGAGGCTGCTGTTGTATCAGCTGCTGCCTCAGAACCGGCTGCGGTTGTATCGGCTGCTGCCGCTGTTGTCTCTGTCTTCTGGCTGCTGCCGCATGCGGTTAAGGATAATGCTAAAACTGCTGCTGCGCCAAGTGCTAAAACTCTTTTCTTCATAATATTTCTCCTCCTGAACTTTCTTTGTCACTGCCCGTTTTCATTCGCATTCGCTGTGCGGACCGGACAGTTCCTTTTATTGATACGGCCCGGAAATAGTTCCTCTCCGTTTCAAGCAATTTTAATCTGAAACCACCGTTCTAGTGAGTCGTCTTTTTGATCACATAGGAACCGGTACTCTGGATCAGGCTTACCATGATCAGAATGATGATGACGGTTACATAGGTGACATCGGTCTGCCCTCTGGAGTGACCATAACGGATCGCGAAATCGCCGAGTCCGCCGCCGCCGACCGCACCGGCCATCGCGGTAAGACCGACCAGGCTGATAAATGTGATCTGCATTGCACGGACGATCCCCGGGACACTCTCCTTTAAGTATACGCGGAGGATGATCTCCCACGGGCTGTTTCCCATGCTCTCCGCAGCTTCGATCAGACCGTAGTCAACTTCAGCGAGCGCACTCTCGATCTGTCTCGTAAAGAACGGGACCGTTCCGAAAATAAGCGGTAAGATCGCACCCTTTGTACCGATCGCTGTTCCGACGACCATACGGGTCAGCGGGATCAGCGCTGTCAGAAGGATTACGAACGGGATCGAACGGAAAATGTTGACCAGCTTATCTAAAATATTGAAGATCACCTTGTTTTTCAGGACACCCTTCGGAGCTGTCGCAGTGAGGATGATCCCAAAGAAAAGACCGAACACCATGGAGATCGCACCTGACACGATGACCATGTAGATCGTCTGACCGAAGCTTTCGAAAAGCTCATCCGGCTTTGACATGACATTCGGGATAATCGCATTTAAGAAATCAAGCATTCTCGATCACCTCCACTCCAACATTCTTCTCCTTCAGATATTCGATCGCGGCTTCGATATTCTCCTTCGTTCCGCTTGCGATCGCCACAGTTCCGCCGATCGGGGCGTCCTGAACGATCTCAATATCTGCAAAGATGATATTCAGATCCACGCTGAATCTTCTGGAAGCTTCGGAGATCAGTGCCTCCGACGTATTCTTCTTAATGTAATTCAGCCGCAGGATCTTTTCACCCGGCTTTAATGCGACAAGCGGTGACTTCTCCTCGACCAGCTTTTCGATCTTCTGAAGGTTGGATGTCGTGCGGATGAAGTCTCTCGTGATCCCCGCCTTCGGTGCTGCGAAGATCGAGTAGACATCGCCTTCCTCCACGACATTACCGTGTTCCATGACGGCTACGCGGTCACAGATCTCTTTGACGACCGCCATCTCATGGGTGATGATCACGATGGTAATGCCGAGCTTTTCATTTAAGTGTTTTAAGAGCTGTAAGATCGCCCCCGTCGTCTGCGGATCCAGGGCGCTCGTCGCCTCATCGCAGAGGAGAACTTTCGGATCATTCGCAAGCGCTCTCGCGATCGCAACTCTCTGTTTCTGTCCGCCGGAAAGCTGACTCGGATACGCATTCTCTTTTTCTGCGATATCGACAAGCTCTAAAAGCTCCCGCACTTTCGCCTTGATCTGTGCTTTGGAAAGTCCGCTTCCCTTTAACGGGTAAGCGACATTCTCTCCGACTGTTCTGGATCTCATCAGGTTGAAATGCTGGAAGATCATTCCGATCTTCTTTCTCGCTTCCCTGAGTTCTTTCGCCGGAAGATCCGTGAGAACTTTTCCGTCAACCGTGACGGTTCCGCTCGTCGGTCGTTCCAGTAAGTTGATACATCGCACCAGTGTGGATTTTCCGGCACCGGAGAATCCGATGATACCGAAGATCTCACCACTCCTGATATGAAGTGTGACATCAGAGACCGCATGGACTTTTTCCGCACCGGTATCAAACGTCTTTGTAATATGGTCTAACTGAATCAATTTTATCCTCCCATGTACGTGTCAGCCGTACATTTTCTAATCTCTGTGTGTGCTAATAAGATACCACGTTTTAACCTATTCGTCCAATATAGATAAGAAATAAGTTATTATAGGTTTTTTCTATAGCAAAGCGTTTTTTATCAATTCCCGCCACGCAAAAAAGTACGGGGCAGCAACCATGTTCGCCGCCCTGTACTTCGTGTTCTGATCTATTTCTCTTTTCTTACGCTTCTTCCACAGCCTTCACAGCCTGATCAAGGAAATCCGCCTTCACATACTCGACCGTTCCCTCATCAACAGCCTTTGCGATCTCAGGACGGATCGGGATCTGCGCGAGAACCGGAATTCCGTATTCTTTCGCGACTTCCTCGATACGGCTCTCTCCGAATACTGCGATCTTCTTTCCGCAGTCCGGACATTCGAGATAGCTCATATTTTCAACAAGTCCGAGGATCGGAACGTTCATCTTTTTCGCCATGTTGACGGCCTTCTCAACGATCATGGAGACAAGCTCCTGCGGGGATGTCACGATGATGATCCCGTTGACCGGAAGTGACTGGAATACAGTAAGCGGCACATCGCCGGTTCCCGGAGGCATATCAACGAACATGTAGTCGATATCCTGCCAGAGTGTCTCACTCCAGAACTGTTTTACCGCACCGGCGATCACCGGACCACGCCAGATCACCGGATCTGTCTCATTCTCCAGAAGCATGTTGGAGGAGATCACATCGATCCCGGTGGAGGATGTCGCCGGAACAAGGAGTTTTCCGTCCGGTGTCACGGTCACGCCGTCATGGATCCCAAATGCATTCGGGATCGACGGTCCTGTGATATCGGCATCAAGGATTCCGACTTTCGCACCTGTCGCGCGCATCCGGCATGCCATTAAGGATGTAACTAAAGACTTTCCGACGCCGCCTTTACCGCTGACTACGCCGATCACTTTCTTTACGGAACTCGCCGGATTTAACTTCTCAAGGAAGCTCTGCGGCTCGCTCGTTCTGCTTCCGCAGTTTGCGGAGCAGGTTCCGCAGTTATGGGTACAATTTTCTGCTGTTTCGCTCATTACTATCTCACTTTCTAACTGTTATTCAGGCGTAACTGTTCAGTACCCTCACAGTTACGAGCAAAAATCCATTCCAGATCGGCTTCGCCGATGGGATTTTTGCCTCCAGACCTGTGTTTTATTACGGTCAGCGCAGCAAGTGCGCAGACCTACTGAATAGTTACATTCAAGCATACATTCTGCCTTGCATTTTATGTACAGAGCATAACCTGATCGTCCTGTACTGCTCTCCGGATCTTATTCCTTGAGTCCTGTCTCGATCAGATTGCAGACTGCTTCAATGGCCTCTTTCTCGTCCGGTCCGTCACAGTGGACGGTGATCTCATCGCCGCAGCGGATCCCGGATGCCATTACGTTTAATACGCTCTTCGCGTTGATTTCCTTTTCTTTATAAAAAATCATCACTTTAGAATCGAACTTCATGGATGTCTGGCAGAGCAGTCCCGCCGGGCGAAGATGAAGACCGGTCGGGTTTACGACTGTAACTTTTCTTTCTACCATTACCTAATTCCTCCTATTCTGATTGTAAGTTCATAAACAAGTAAAAACCGCCCCAAATGACCATTCCTCATTTACGACGTTTTTATTCATGACCAGGCAGTTTCATTGTATACTACAATTCCCCTAATGTCAACGGAGCATCCCCCGGAATCGTTTGACATTTTCCCCTCACCGGGCTACAATCAAAACAATATCGTGCACAAGCAACGTGTCCGGCCAGCCTTCACGATCCTGTCCCGACTGGAATGCCGGCACGTCCAAATATCCAACGAGGAGTTTTCCCCAATGAAAATACTTGCCCCAAACTTATATAAGATCATCCTGACGAACAAAAACATGAGGACTTCATCCAGAAACCTCTATATTATAAAAGGCAGCGAACGAAGCCTCATGATCGACACCTCCTGGAACGTGCCGGAGTGTCTGTCGGAGATGGAACAAGCCCTGAACGAGCTCTCCATCGACTGCAGGAATCTCGACATCTTCGTGACCCACAATCATGTAGACCACAGCGGCTATGTCTCCTTTTTCACCGACCACGGCGCCCGGGCGTTCATGAATCCGGTAGAGATCGCAGCCTCTTCCGACCGCTACCATCGTTTTTATGAGGACAATGATATGCGCCGCTCCTACACAAGTGAAGTCGGAGTCACAAAAGAACGGACTCCGGACGCATGGCAGGAAATCAAGGCAGGCGCCGACCAGCTCGCCAGGGATAACAACGTGAATTTCGACTTTCCATTCACGCCCATCGCCCCCGGAGACCGTCTTTCTTACGGCGGTTACGACTTCGAAGTCGTCTCCCTTGCCGGACATACCTCCGGTCAGTGCGGACTTGTTGAACGAAATGCAAAGTTATTCTTCTGCGCCGACCAGGTGATCCTCGGCCTTGTTCCCATCGTCATCACCTCAGGAAAGGATCAGCATCTCCTCACCGAATACTTCGCTTCCCTCAGGGAACTCGCATCTGATTACAGCGGATACCGTTTTCTCCCGGGGCACTACGGTGAATTCACAGAGATCAAAGAAGAGACCGACCGGATCATCGCCGGATACGGGGAGCGCTGCACACAGCTCCGTCAGGTACTGGCAGAAAGTAATCGCCCGATGACTCTCCTGGAACTCGACCAGGCGCTCTACATCCAGCGCATGCAGACTTACCGCTACTCCTTCCTGTTCTCCTATCTCCACACCTGGCCAAAGCTCTTTTCCTGCCTCGACTGGCTTTTCGAGACCGGTGTGATCGACCGCACGGAAAAGGACGGAGTTTTGTACTGGTCTCTCCGGTGACGCCTATTCGCTGCGCCCGGTCCTCTCCTCCGCCTCTCTCTTCGAGAACACGCACCCGCAGTAATTCTGCCGGTACAGCGCGTGTTCTCTGGAGAGCTCCGTGGATCGCTTATATCCGTTTTTCTTCTTGAAATCCGACGGCAGAAATTCGATGCCGTACTCTTTTCCCATCTCTTCCCCGATCCGGTTCAGCCGCTCCGCATCTTTTAACGGGCTGATCGTGAGGGTCGTTGTAAAGAAATCGAACCCGCCGGCTTTTGCCTCCCTCGCAGCCTCGGAAAGGCGGAGTTTAAAGCATTCCGTACACCGTGCGCCGCCTTCCGGCTCCTGTTCCAGGCCTTTTGCCGCCGTGTAGAAATCGTCCGGCACATACGTTCCCGCCACGAAATGGATCGGATGGCGGTTCGCCTCGTTTTCCCACTCTCCGTTAAATTCCCGGATCAGGCGCTCCTGCTCCGAAGTCCGTTCCTCGTACTCGGACGGCGGGTAGATATTCGGATTGTAATAAAAGACCGTGATCTCAAAATACCGGGAGAGATATTCCAGGACATAACTGCTGCACGGTGCACAGCAGCTATGGAGAAACAGCGTCGGCACCCCTCCCCCGCTCTGAAGTTCCTCCAGTTTTTTTTCTAATTCTTTCTGATAATTTCGTTTATTCATAAATTCTCCAATAAAGGAAGAGAAAAAAGGCAGCCGGATCTTCTCCTGCTGCCTGTATCTCTTTTTCGGATCCACCAGACACATCCGCACCTGCGATCCGCTTTCATCTTTTTTGAAACGAGTTTCTACAGGAAATCCCTGATCCGTTTGCTGCGGACCGGATTTCTGAGTTTCCGGAGCGCCTTCGCCTCGATCTGGCGAATACGTTCTCTCGTTACGTTGAACTCTTTTCCTACCTCTTCAAGTGTTCTCGGATGTCCATCCTCAAGACCAAATCGAAGCACGATGACCTGACGCTCTCTCTCTTTGAGATCGCCTAATAATGCATCGATGTGCTCTCTCAGCATTACAGACTCTACATTTCCCTCCGGGGTAACCGCGTTGCTGTCCGCAACAAAATCGCCCAGGTTGGAGTCATCCTCCTCACCGATCGGAGTCTCCAAGGATGCAGGTTCTCTTGCGATCTGCATGATCTCCATGACCTTGTCCTCTGACATATCAAGCGCTTCCGCAAGCTCTGTCACGGACGGCTCATAGCCAAGTTCCAGGGTCAGCTTTCTCTGCATCTTTGACATCTTGTTGATCGTCTCTACCATATGAACCGGAACACGGATCGTTCTCGCCTGATCTGCAAGCGCTCTCGTCACGGACTGACGGATCCACCAGGTTGCATATGTACTTAACTTATATCCTTTTGTATAGTCGAACTTCTCAACGCCCTTAATAAGACCAAGGTTTCCTTCCTGAACAAGATCCAGGAAACTCATTCCACGTCCTGTATAACGCTTTGCGATACTTACAACAAGACGCAGGTTTGCCTCGATCAGGCGCTCTTTCGCAGACTCATCTCCCTCTGCCTTTCTCTTCGCGAGACGAAGCTCCTCATCCGCGGAAAGAAGCGGCACAGTACCGATCTCCTTTAAATACATGCGGACCGGATCTTCTGTTCCGATACCTTCCAGAAGGTCGATGGCGTCTAAGTCAATGTCCTCTCCGTCCTTGTCTTCACGGTAGTCATCATCCAGATCGTCCAGAAGCATGGAATCATCCGCAAGCATTGCGTCATCGATTACCGGCACAACATCAATATTGTTATGCTCCAGGTAATTATAAATTTCGTCCATCTGCTCCGGTCCGAGGTTATCTCCGGCAAAAAAGTCGTTGATCTCCGTCGCGTCAAGGGCATTCTGTTTTGACTTGCCGAGTGCGACAAGTTTCTTAAGTTTGTCTAAAAATACTTCTTTTTCCACTGAATAACGTCCTTTCAGGTTGGGGCTTGCTCAAACTGCTCCACGATAGTTCATTATATACCATCCAGCGACATTTTTCAACTTTTTTCCTTGAATTTTTCACTGATTTTTAGCATATTCGAAATATCTCATGCCGCTTTGCGATCAGTTTTCCGTCTTCTCTTCCTTTTTTTCCGGTTCCGGGCTGCAGCTCAGAGTGACTGCTTCCTTTACATTCTCGATCTTCGCCTCTTTTACCGCCCCGCCGAACTCACCGTCGAGGACCCACGGGACATCCTCATCTGCAGTCACCGTGAATTTTGATGACTTGAACCGGATCATATCCTTATTTTCCTGTTCCGGGAACAGGAGGAGTCCGCTTAAGATGTTTGGAAGGTCCACCGGTGACTTCGGTGTCCGGATAAACAAGCCCTCAAACAGACCGTCATGGAACGAAACATCCTTCGGAGCGAGTCCGCTGAATCCGCCGACACTCGTGGTATTTGTCACCATTCCGAAGATAAATTCCCCGTCTGCCTCGCCGTCATCCCATGCAATATGCATTTTATAAGACTTCAGCTTTCCCAGCGCCTTGATTGATTCCAGGATATACGCCTGATGTCCGAGAACATTTTTGACATCCTGCGGCGTACTGTAGGAAACCTCAGTAAACGCTCCGAACGCTGCGATATACACAAAATACCTCTGATCCCCGAATTTTCCGATATCGACACCGTAGGATTTACCGCTCACCACATCCCGCGCTGCCTCCGTGAGGTTTGCAGGGATCTTTAAACTTCTTGCAAAATCATTCGTGGAACCGGACGGAAGATACCCGATCTCCGGTCTTTTTTTTAACTTCATGATGCCGGAGATCACGCTGTTTAATGTGCCGTCCCCGCCGCTGCAGACAAAAAGCTCTACCTCACTGCCATACTCCTCGGCGATCTTTGCCGCATCTCCCGGCTCCTGGGTCACATAGACGGACGGCAGATAACCTGCCCTGCAGAAGATCCCGAGGATATCGGATAACTGATTTTTAATGGCTTCCTTCCCTGAACGGGGATTAAAAAGAAATATCATTTTTTTCATCATGATCACGCTCCATACTTTCAACTAGCTCTCGCAGCTGTCCATTGTCTGCGCAGCTGCAATCTTTCTATAAGCCGCAAACGCATTCGGGATCGGATACTTTTCCTTCAGCTCTTCCCGATCTGCAAACAGCAGTCCCGGAATTTCTTCTGTTACACGGATCAGATATCCGCTCATATGCCATTCCACATGGCTGAAAATATGCTTTGCCGTCGGGAGTTCTTTCTCGATCACAGCTCTGCATTTCATCTGCTCCAGCACTTCTTTCCCGGAAAGTTTTCCCTCCAGGTTCGGAAACTCATAGAGGGATGCCAGAAGCCCTGTGTCATCCCGCTTTCTAATGGCTATTTTATCCCCGTATTCCACTAATAATACGGTCTTTTCCTCTATTTTCCTTTTCTTTTTCGGTGTTTTCACCGGGATCTCTGCGGTCAGAGCCTTTTTTCTCGCCTCACAGACGGTATAGAACGGGCACGGTGCTCCGCAGAGCAGCGCTCCGTTCGGCACACAGACGATCGCTCCCGTCTCGATGAGAGCCTGGTTGAAGTCCCCGGCTTCTCCTTCTTTTAAAGTTTTCAGGGTCTCCTCCACCGCCAGTTCCATCTTCTTTTTCACTGCCTGCTTTAAGATATCCTCATAGCTTCCCGCCACTCTTGACAGGACCCGCATAACATTTCCGTCAACTGCAGGGACAGGAAGACCAAACGCGATGGAGCCGATCGCTCCCGCCGTGTAACTTCCGATCCCGGGAAGTAAGAGAAGCGCCGCGTGGTCTGCCGGAAGCGCTCCTCCGTATTCGGAGACGATGATCTCTGCCGCTTTTTTCAGATTTCTCGCTCTGCTGTAATAGCCAAGACCTTCCCAGCACTTGAAAAGTTCCTCTTCCTCACAATCCGCCAGCGCCTGCACGGTCGGAAAGTGTTCCATGAAGCGGGCAAAGTACGGTTTTACTGCCTCGACTCTCGTCTGCTGCAGCATAATCTCCGAGATCCAGATCCGGTAGGCATCCCGGTTCTCACGCCACGGGAGATCTCTCCTGTTTTCCCGATACCACGAAAGGAGCGGTCCTCTCGCGGCATCCAGACGCTCCGTCAGGGTGAGGTTCTTCTCATCCGGAAAGATTTTCTGGAGGCCGGAATAGAGATCCGCCCCCGAAACATTCATTTCTTCCTTATACATATCCATAGACTCCGCGGACTGAAACTTCCCCGGAGATAATCTCCTTTAACGTGCCGTCAGCGAGACGTACAAGCAATGCGCCTTCCTTGTTGATCCCCTCGGAAACGCCGCGGAACTCGCCCGCCGGGTCCAGGACACACACCTCATTGCCGAGATTTACGAGATTCGCATTGTACTCCTCGATGAGTCCCGACATATCCTGAGTCTTGATAAACGTGTCATAGTATCCCTCAAAGGCCTCCATGATCGCTGCGATGATCTCGCTTCTCTTCTGGATCTTTCCGCTCTCTATGTAGAGGGAAGTTGCGGTAGCCTTAATGTCGTCCGGGAAATCCTTCTGGTTTACGTTAATGCCGATTCCCGGGATCACATACTGGATCTCCATGAGTTCCGTGCTCATCTCCGTCAGGATCCCGCAGATCTTCTTCTTATTCAATACAAGATCGTTCGGCCATTTGATCTCCGATTTCAGTCCCGTCGATATTTCAATTCCCTTTTTCGCCGCAAGAGCCATGACCAGCGTCAGCATCGACGCAGCCAGCGGATCGATCTGAGGTCTCAACAGCATGCTCATCCAGATCCCGACTCCCGCAGGGGATGTCCAGACACGGCCCCGTCTTCCCTTTCCTCCAAGCTGCTGTTCCGCAACTGCCAGAGTCCCGTGGGGCGCGCCCTGTTCCGCAAGGCTCCGGATCTCGTTGTTTGTGGAGACTGTCTCCTCAAAGAATACGACATTCTCTCCTGCCCACTTCGTATGGATCGTACTTTCCAACTCTTCCTTCGAGAGCACATCCGCAGATCCTTTCAGAATATATCCTTTATTCCGGACCGCTTCGATCTCATAGCCCTCTTCTTTCAGCTGATTGATCACCTTCCAGATTGCTGTCCTCGATACACCGAACTTCTCACAGAGCTCCTGTCCGGAAATATAGCCGTCTGTCTCTTTTAATAATTTCAGGATTTCTCCCTTCATCTCATTACCTCCAACAGTTCCTACCAAATGCTAACCGCGCTTAAGATCGTGAAGATCAGCAGGACCGTTCCGAATCCCATCTGGAACACCGCCGCAGTTCTTCTCCGCCGCTCCCGCTTTGTCCGGGAGAGCCAGTATTTTCCTGTGGCGAGATTTAAAACCGCCGCCAGGAAAAAGATCACCGGAAAGAGGAACATGTACCTCTCCGTGTCAAGAAACGAAATGACGGACATGACCACCACGGCGATCCCGATGATGATATGCATGGCATCAAGCGCCATGGATTCGCTCCTGACCCTTCTTCTTTTATTGTTTTCCGCCATATTTCAGCGTTCTCCTCATATCTCTATCCTACCGTCAGCTTATCCGAAAGCAGTTCATGGATCTTCCCAACGATCTCATCCGGCGTGTATACACGGTAGACTTCCAACTGCATCTTTTTTGCAAACAGCTCAAGGACCGCACCGTAAAGATCCCTGTAGTCCCACTCGCTGCAAAGCCTCAGCTTCTTTGCGAGAAACGGAAAGATCTTTTCCGTGTAGACACGGTAACCCGTGAGCTTCGCGAATTCGTCCTCTTTCACATACGGTTTCAGCCAGATCTTAAAGAGGTCAAGCTCCGACATGATCCTGCCAAAATAATACGCCTCGGAATATGGCATGTCAAGATAATATTTCCGCCCACAGAGTCCGTAAAGAAATCTCAGCCCGTCGAAATAGCCGAGCTTCATGTTTTTCTTCGTCCTTGCGCTGTCAAACTCCAGGATCCCGCCAAGATTTCTCCCCGGTGCGATCTCATGGATCGTCACGTCCGCCGGAATCTCCATAAACTTTCTCCGGTCCACGCCGATCCCGTAAAGGCGGATCACGATGATATCTTTATATCCCCGGTCCGTCAGAAGATCGACCGGGACATTGTTGACGCTGCCGCCGTCCAGATACGTCTTTCCGCCGATTTTTTCCTGCTTAAAGCCCGGAAAGTAAGCGCTGGCCATCATCATGTCCTTCATGGTTCCCGGCGGCGCTTCCTTCACATCAAAGTCCTCTTCCTTCCGGTCCGTGACTGAAAATGACGCGGCACAGAAATCACGTGGTGAGCGCCTGATCCGCTCCTCATCCACCGTCTCTTCCAGAAGTTTTTTGAGTGGGGCGATATCAAGCCCCCTGTCTGAAAACAGCCGTTTGAATTCTGCCGCCGCGTCGGTCATTTTCATGGATCGAACGCCGAATTTCTTTAGTTTTGCGATCATGGGATCATCCACCCGGAATACCGTGGAGTAGGTCATAGTCCCCCAGATCTCCTCCGCTTTTTCCAGGTCATCCATACAGATCAGTGCGCCGTTCAACGCCCCTACTGACGTTCCCGCGACTCCCCTGATCTTAACGCCGGCTTCCCGGAGCGCTTTCCAGACGCCGATCTGGTACGCACCCCGGGCTCCGCCGCCCTCTAAGACGATCCCATATTCTTTTTCAAGATCAATTCTCAGTTTCACTCTTCTTTGCAATCTCCGTTACACTTGTCACAAGGCCGGCCAGGGACTGGATCTCAGACGGAATGATGATCTTTGTTGCCTTACCGTCTGCCGCCTTCGCGAATGCCTCAAGACTCTTTAACTGTAAAACTGCCTGATCAGCACCTGCCTCCTTGATCATCCGGATACCATCAGCATTTGCCTGCTGGATCTTTAAGATCGCTTCAGCCTGTCCTTCCGCCTCGCGGATCCGCTTCTCCTTCTCCGCCTCCGCGTGAAGGATCGCTGCCTGCTTATCTGCCTCCGCATCGAGGATCGCGGACTGTTTCTTACCTTCTGCCACAAGGATCGTAGACTTCTTCTCACCTTCCGCGCGGAGGATCGCCTCACGGCGTTCACGCTCAGCTTTCATCTGTTTCTCCATGGCATCCTGGATCGCTGCCGGCGGAATAATATTTTTTAACTCCACACGGTTGACCTTGATTCCCCACGGGTCTGTCGCAACATCCAGCGCGGAACGCATCTTTGTATTGATGGTCTCACGGGAGGTCAGCGTCTGATCGAGCTCCAGATCACCGATGATGTTGCGGAGCGTAGTAGCGGTCAGATTCTCGATCGCCATGATCGGGTTCTCAACGCCGTATGCGTAGAGCTTCGGGTCCGTGATCTGGAAGAACACGACCGTATCGATCTTCATGGTTACGTTATCCTTTGTGATCACCGGCTGCGGTGCAAAGTCAACGACCTGCTCTTTTAAGAGAACGCGCTTTGCAACACGGTCGATAAACGGAACCTTAAAGTGGATTCCCACGTTCCAGGTTTCCAGGTATGCGCCAAGCCTCTCCACGACCATCGCCTGTGCCTGAGGCACGATACGGATGCAGGAAACAAGGATCAGCAGAATGATAAAGATCAGTACTAATACTAAAATTGCTGGCATATTTAAATCCTCCTTTATGAGTTTTGGGAAAAATTTTATTTCTGGCTTTCAGAGGTTTCGGAAACCGGTTCCACAATAAGCTTCACGCCCCGGACTTCCTTTATGAGCACATGGGTCCCCACAGGGATCGTCACTGCGTCATCCGCAGATCTCGCCGTCCACTCCTGCCCATTGACGACTGCAACTCCGGACGGCTCATTGTTGTCGATCTTTGTGATCACTTTCGCCTTTCTTCCGATCAGTCCGTCCACATTCGTCTTCACGGTTTCCCGGTTGATGAACCGTGCTGCGAGCGGTCTCGTAAAGAGCAGCATGAGAAACGATACGACCAGAAATACTACAAGCTGCATTTTGACAGAAAAGCCAAAGATCGCAACGAAAAACGCAAACAACGCGCCGCCTGCAAACCAGATCGTCGTGAGCGCCATAGTCGCCGCCTCGATTCCGATCAGAATTACAAAGGCTACCAGCCATCCGATCATATCCATAAAATCACTCCTTTACGCGCGCCGCTGTCTCGCCGTCTCGAACATCAGGATCGATGCTGCGATGGCGGCATTTAAGGACTCCACCTTTCCCGCCATGGGGATCTTCACCCAGGTATCTGCCAGGTTGGAAAGCTTTTCTGTCAGCCCGTTTCCCTCATTTCCGATCAGGAATGCTGTATTACCAGTATAATCTTCCTGTTCGTAATTATTCTTTCCTGCAAGATGGGCCGCAAAAACACGGATTCCCCGCGCCTTCAGATCCAGGACCGTCTGTTCCAGATCATCCGTATAATAGAACGGGACACGGAACACGGATCCCATGGTGGAGCGGATCACCTTCGGGTTATAGAGGTCCACAGTGTCACGGCTCATGATAAGTCCCGTGATCCCCGCACCTTCTCCGGCTCGCAAGATCGTTCCGAGATTTCCCGGATCCTGAAGATTTTCCAGAACCATCAGGTGGGCGGGACGATCATTCTTTAAAAGATCCTCCATTCCATAGGAAAATTGTCTGACAAGTGCCAGCACACCCTGAGGCGTCTGTGTATCGGACATTGCCGCAAACACCTGATCACTGACAAGTTCATATCCCGGGTATTCTGCAAGAATTGCGGCATTCTCCGGATTTTTCGCGAAGGTTTCAGAAACATAGATACTTTTAACCTGATCCTTCGGGAGCTCAGCGGCCATCCGCACTCCCTCGACAACGAAAAGTCCCTGTTCGTTTCTCGCTCTCGCTTTCTTCTTTAACTCGATGACCGCTTTTACCTGATCATTTTTTGTACTCGTGATCATCGATCTGCCTCCGGGTCAAGTTTCTCCACTTCATCCATCCAGATCCGTCTCGCCGCGTCACTCGGCATTCTCAAATCTCCTCTCGGAGAAACCGCAACAGATCCGACCTTCGGGCCGTCCGGCAGGCAGGAACGCTTGAATTGCTGTGCGAAGAACCGGCGGTAGAAGGTATTTAACCACTTGTAGATCACCTTGTCCTCGTAAACTCCCGCGAAAGCGATCTTCGCCAGGCGGTAGATCTTCGCCGGATGATAACCGTAACGGAGAATATAATAGAGGAAGAAATCGTGAAGCTCGTAAGGTCCGACCAGGTCCTCCGTCTTCTGGGAAATCTTTCCGTCCTCCGGCGGCAGAAGCTCCGGGCTCACCGGGGTATCGAGAACATCGTAAAGAACATCCGCAAGGGCCTTGTCACCGCAGGTATCCGCGTAGTAACGGACAAGATGGCGGACCAGTGTCTTCGGAACAGAAGCGTTCACGCCATACATGGACATGTGGTCACCGTTGTAAGTAGCCCAGCCGAGAGCCAGCTCGGACATATCTCCGGTTCCGATGACCATACCGTTTGTCTTGTTCGCAAGATCCATAAGGATCAATGTGCGGTATCTCGCCTGAGAGTTCTCGTAAGTCACATCATGGATCGCCGGATCATGTCCGATATCCTCGAAGTGGGTGGAAACTGCTTTTCTGATATTTACCTCTCTTAATGTCGCACCCAGCTTCTTTGTGAGCGTGACTGCGTTGTTGTAGGTTCTGTCCGTAGTTCCGAAGCACGGCATCGTGACGGAGAGGATATTTTCTCTCGAAATGCCCAGCATATCGAAGGCTCTCGCTGTGATGAGAAGTGCCAGGGTGGAGTCGAGTCCGCCGGAGATTCCTACAACCGCGCTCTTGGCACCGGTGTGGGCGAGACGTTTCTTTAAGCCCATCGCCTGGATCGTTAAGATCTCCTCACAGCGTGCGGTTCTCTCTTTCTCGTTTGACGGAACGAAAGGTGCCGGATCGACATAGCGTTTTAATGTGAGCTCCGTTTTATTTAAGGTGAAGTCCATGTAATCATAGTCCTCAGTCTCCGCACCCGGCTGACATGTGGTCATTCTTCTTCTCTCGTTTTTAAGTCTGTAAAGATCGATGTCCGCCGTGATCATGCCGTTTTTGAAACGCTCGGATTCCGCAAGGATATTTCCGTTCTCGGCAATGATATCATGTCCGCCGAAGACGAGGTCCTGGGTGGACTCGCCCTCTCCGGCATTGGCATAGATGTACGCACATACGAGGCGGGCAGACTGTCCGGCGATCAGTGTCTCACGGTATCCCGCTTTCCCTGTGGTCTCATCGCTGGCGGAGCAGTTTGCGATCACGGTAGCTCCGGCCTTCGCGTGGGATACACTGGGCGGATCCATCGTCCAAACATCCTCACAGAGCTCCGCGGCAACTACAAGTTCCGGGATATTTGTACAGCGGAATAAAACCTTGCTTCCAAACGGGACCAGGCGTTCTCCCCACTCTACCACATCAGGCTTTACCGGACCCGGATTGAAGTGGCGGAGCTCGTAGAACTCAGAATAGTTCGGGAGATGTCTCTTCGGAACGAGTCCCAATAATTCTCCGCTCTTGATAACAGCCGCCACGTTATAAAGTTTTCCGTCCTTCATCCACGGGAGTCCGATGAAGGTCAGCATATCCATCGCTTTTGATGCATTTAAGAGCCATAAGAGTTCTTCCTTTGCCTGATCGACCAGCGTATCCTGTAAAAACAGATCACCGCAGGTATATCCGGTAAGCCCCAGTTCCGGGAACACCAGAATCTTTACGTCCTGATCCGCCGCCTCCTGCATCATCTTCCAGGTCTGCTCCCGGTTAAACACCGGATCCGCAACCTTTAAATCTGGGGTGGCTGCCGCCACCCGGATAAATCCATCTTTCATGTCTATTCTCCTTAATCTATTCTGACTTTGATGGCCGCGCTGCGCGCAGATGTTCAGTCAATCCTGGAGTGTATTCCGTTACAGCAACTGTTCCGTATCTTCGCAGCTACCCGTTATACAACAATTCAGTCATAAACGGTGCTTTCTATTGTTTTGAAAATTTCCGCATGGCTGAATGATTACTTTTTATTATACACTTTTTTTCTGAAAAGAGCTATGGCTTTTCGATTGTTTTATATATATTTCATGAATCGTTCGACCATGTGTCAGTTCAGCAAGTACGTGTGCGCTGCAAACCTGCCTGCATAGACACTCGCATTCGCTGAACTGCATATGGGCAACGCTGGAATGGCGAAAGGCTGTGCTCCCCCACTGAGCACAGCCTTTCATTCACGTACAATTTCCTTGCATTATACAGTTCCTCGAAATTGATACCCCTTCAATTTCAATGCTTATGCAGTATAACAAAATATTACCGGAAATGCTATGGTAAATATAGTTAAATTTGCACAATTTTATTGTATATATTTACTATCTTCCGTACAAACGTCCGTCACAGAAAAGCAAATTCGTTGTTTTTACAAAAAAACAATCCATTCTATGGCCGTTCTGTCCGATATAGTCAGAATTTTGTATACTGCACACATTTGCTGGTGACATACAGATGCCATGTATCCCCGCATAATTTCATATTTTTAAGAAATCCTATACTGTACTGCAGCCATCACAGTAAATCCGCAGCTTTGCTGAAGCGTTGCCTTTACACTGTAATTATCCTCGAAAGGACCAATGAGCCATGAATATTTCAACCAACTTCGACCAGAACATCTCACACTTTCACGAAATTCTGGACATTTCAAAGAACTTTGACATTGTCTACCGCACGCTGACCATCGCCGGCAAAAATGCCTGCCTGTACTTTGTGGACGGCTTCACAAAGGATGAGATCCTTTTGCGGCTGATGCAGGACTTCGCCTCCATAAAGCCGGATGCTTTCCCGGCATCCGCCCATGACTTTGCAAAGCAGCATGTCCACTACGGCGAAACCACCATCGAGACCGATGATACCATCATCTTCACTCAGCTTCTCTCCGGCCTCTCCTGTCTTTTAATCGACGGGTATGACCGGGCAATCCTCATCGACTGCCGTACTTACCCGGCCCGTGGGGTTTCGGAGCCCGAAAAAGACAAGGTGCTCCGAGGCTCCCGGGATGGCTTCGTGGAGACCATGATCTTCAATACCGCCCTGATCCGCCGCCGGATCCGGGACGTGAATCTCACGGTGGAGATCATGCAGACCGGAGAAAGCTCCCACACAGACATCGCGATCTGCTACATGAAACGTCGTGTGGACGAGGATCTGCTAAATAAGATCAAGGACCGCATCGAAAATCTGCATGTAGATGCTCTGACTATGAATCAGGAAAGTCTGGCAGAATGTATCTTTCCCCACAAATGGTTCAACCCGTTCCCAAAATTCCGTTTTTCTGAACGTCCGGACACGGCTGCGGCGTCTATTCTGGAGGGAAACATCGTCATCCTTGTTGACAATTCCCCCGCCTGCATGATCCTGCCATCCTCAGTCT
Source organism: Clostridium sp. CM74B_53 (assembly GCF_036318045.1). Lineage (NCBI taxonomy): Bacteria > Bacillati > Bacillota > Clostridia > Eubacteriales > Clostridiaceae > Clostridium > Clostridium sp. CM74B_53. The sequence continues at coordinate 171,556 of NZ_JAWQDE010000007.1, forward strand.
TTGACATTATCGAGGAGGCAGATGACTATTACTTCCCGCCGGTGACCGGAACCTACCTGCGTCTTTCCAGAATGACAGTCTCATTTCTCACCCTGTTTCTGACCCCGGTGTGGCTTCTCTTTATGCAGAATCAGAACTGGATCCCAGGCTGGCTGGAATTTATCAAACTGGCAGATGACATGTACGTTCCCCTGATCTTCCAGCTTCTGATCCTGGAATTTGCCATTGACGGCCTGCGTCTCGCCGCAGTCAATACGCCGAGCATGCTGACCACACCGTTAAGTGTTATCGCCGGTATTGTTCTCGGCGAATATTCTGTAAAATCCGGCTGGTTCAATTCCGAAACCATGCTCTACATGGCGTTTGTCACCATAGCCAATTACTCTCAGGCAAGCTTCGAGATGGGTTACGCGCTAAAATTCATGCGTGTGATCCTGCTGATCCTCACCTCCCTCTTAAACGTCTGGGGCTTCATCCTCGGCACCGCCATCGCCGTCTGCTCCATCGTATTCAACCGCACCATCGCCGGAAAGAGCTATATCTATCCGCTGATCCCGTTTTCGTGGCCGGAGATCAAAAAGAGATTCCTCCGGGGACGGCTGCCGCATACAGAGAAAAATAAACGCTGACCATTTTCCGGTAAATTCCGTATTGATGCATTTCATTTACCGGAATTTCCCATTGCACAAAAAATCCGTGTCCTGCAGATTTCGTTGTACAGGACACGGATTTCTTCAATTGTAAATATATCAAATCTTCAACGACCACTTACTGAGATCCCAAACCTTCGACACCAGTCCGTCATAGAACTCTGGCTCGTGGCAGATGAGGAGGACTGCTCCTTTGTACTCCTGAAGTGCTCTCTTAAGCTCATCCTTCGCATCCACATCCAGATGGTTCGTCGGCTCATCGAGAAGAAGGACATTTGTCTCCCGGTTCATAAGCTTACAGAGACGGACCTTTGCCTGCTCACCGCCGGAGAGAACACGGACCTGGCTCTCGATATTCTTTGTAGTCAGGCCGCACTTTGCAAGAGCAGAGCGGACTTCGTACTGGGTGTAGGACGGAAATTCCTTCCAGATCTCCTCGATACAGGTCGTCGTATTTCCCGGTGCCATCTCCTGCTCAAAGTAGCCAGGAAACTGGTAATCACCGACCTCAACACTTCCGGAGATTGCCGGGATCAGGCCCTGAATGCTCTTTAAGAAGGTGGTCTTTCCGATACCGTTGGCGCCAATGACCGCGATCTTCTCGCCGCGCTCCATGAGGAAATTAAGCGGTTTTGAAAGTGGTTCATCATAACCGATCACAAGATCCTTCGTCTCAAAGATCAGTTTTCCGGTTGCCCTTGCATTCAGGAAATGGAACTCCGGCTTCGGTTTTTCCTTTGCAAGCTCGATGACCTCCATCTTGTCCAGCTTCTTCTGTCTCGACATCGCCATATTTCTCGTCGCGACGCGGGCCTTGTTTCTCGCGACGAAATCCTGAAGCTTCGCGATCTCTGCCTGCTGGCGGTTGTAAGCTGCCTCCAACTGGCTCTTTTTCATCTCGTAGACTTCCATGAACCGGTCATAGTCACCCACATAGCGGTCAAGCTTCTGGTTCTCCATATGGTAGATCAGGTTTACCACGCTGTTTAAAAACGGGATATCGTGGGAGATCAGGATAAAGGCATTCTCGTAATCCTGAAGATACCGCTTCAGCCACTCGATATGCTGTACATCCAGATAGTTTGTCGGCTCGTCGAGGAGCAGGATATCCGGCTTTTCAAGAAGAAGCTTTCCAAGGAGGACCTTCGTTCTCTGTCCGCCGGAGAGCTCGTCAACATCCTTGTCAAGACCGATTTCGTCGAGGCCGAAGGCGCGTCCGATCTCCTCCACCTTGGAGTCGATAATATAGAAGTCATGCGCCATCAGAAGATCCTGGATCGTTCCCAGCTCCTCCATCATGGCGTTCATCTCTTCCTCAGAGGCGTCTCCCATCTTCGCGCAGATGTCGTTCATCTTCTCCTCCATCTCAAAGAGGAAGGAAAAGGCACTCTTAAGCACGTCGCGGATCGTCATACCCTTCTCAAGCACGGTATGCTGGTCTAAGTAGCCCACACGGACATTCTTCGACCATTCGACCTTTCCCTCATCCGGCATCATCTTTCCGGTGATGATATTCATAAATGTGGACTTTCCCTCACCGTTTGCTCCGATGAGACCGATATGTTCCCCCTTTAACAGGCGGAAAGAAACGTCCGTAAAGATAGCCCGGTCTCCGAAACCATGGCTCAGGTGTTCTACATTTAAAATACTCATAAAACTTCTTTTATTCCGGCTTTTCCTTATAATTCAGCCGTTTTCCCTTTCTCCTGGAACCCCAGGTAAACCTATACTACTGCAAGCAAGCTTGCGTCGGACTTCAGACCTTTTGACCCTGATATCATATAAATAATGTCATGATCGGAATTGTGATCAAAGAGAACAGTGTATTGGTAAGCAGACATTTCGACGCATACACCGGATCCGATCCATATTTCTCCGCCAGAAGCGCCGTCGTGCTTCCCGCAGGCATCGCTGTAAGAATCACCGCGCACCCTGTCATGATCGGATCTGCATTTAACAGGCGCATGATAAAGAGCGCCAGAAACGGCAGTGCCACAAGGCGCATAAACGCCAGGTACACAGTACTCCAGTCCTTAAAGGACGCCGGTGTCAGTTCCGTCATCATCGTTCCGATCAGGACCATGGACAGCGGAGTTGTACAGTTTCCAAGTCCTGTGATAGACTTTGCCAGAAATTCCGGCAGAGTAAAGTCTGTGAAGCTCCTGAAAAGTCCGATAAAGATCACGATCACGCACGGATTCAGCATGACCTTCTTAAACGCAGCCTTTTTATCCGCCTCCGCCGTGAAAATCGATACTCCCGCCGTCCACATAAAGATACGGTTCGGGATAATAAAGATCGACGCCAAGAACATTCCCGCCTCGCCGAGCACCGCCTTCACGATCGGCAGCCCCAAAAACGCCGCGTTATTGACGAGTGTGGCATACTGTAAGACGGATTTTTTCTCCTTCGGATACATGTTGTAGACAACTTTTCCACCGAGCCATGCCGCGAAGCAGATAAAAAACGCCACTCCGAGACACAGGGCCGCCTGTTTTAACATGTCCAATGTGATATGCATGCTGAAGGAGTTAAAGATCATACAGGGCAGCGTGATCCTGAGAACAAAATCCGTGAGCTTTCCCTGCATCTTTTTTTCAATAATTCCACGCTTTCTGCAGTAAAATCCCACCGCCATGTACACGAGCAGGATCGCCTGGGTCGAAAGCATCTTCATAAAATTTTCCATCTGGTCCCTTATTTCTAAATACACACAGTCCGAAAAAAGGCTGTGCAGGGAACAGCGTTTCCGCCGCCTGCACAGCCTTTTGCTGCCCTCTCGGGATTAAAATTATTCGTCTACGCTGTAGTTCGGAGCCTCTTTTGTGATGTGGATATCATGCGGATGGCTCTCGCGGAGTGCGGCTGCGGAGATCTTAACAAAACGACTGTTCTCCTGAAGCTCTTTGATATCATGAGCACCGCAATATCCCATACCGGCACGAAGACCGCCCAGCATCTGGAATACGGTATCCTCAACGAATCCCTTGTAAGCAACACGTCCTTCAACGCCTTCCGGAACAAGCTTCTTCGCGTTCGACTGGAAGTAACGGTCCTTACTGCCGTTCTCCATAGCAGAAATAGATCCCATTCCACGGTAAACTTTATATTTTCTTCCCTGATAAAGTTCGAAGTCTCCCGGGCTCTCATCGCAGCCCGCGAACATGGATCCCATCATGCAGACATTACCGCCGGCTGCGAGAGCCTTTGTAACATCTCCGGAATACTTGATACCGCCGTCGGCGATGATCGGAATACCGTACTCCTTCGCAACTGCATAGCAGTCCATAACAGCAGTGATCTGCGGAACACCGATACCTGCAACGACACGTGTCGTACAGATCGATCCCGGTCCGATACCAACCTTGACAGCGTCAACGCCGGCCTCGATCAGGGCTCTTGTAGCCTCACCCGTTGCAACGTTACCGGCGATTACCTGAAGATCCGGATATTTCTCCTTGATCATCTTTACGCAGTTGATAACGTTCGCAGAGTGTCCGTGCGCAGAGTCGAGAACAACAACATCGACCTTTGCATTTACAAGGGCTTCCGTTCTCTCAAGAACATTTGCTGTGATTCCGATTGCGGCACCGCAGAGAAGTCTTCCGTGGTCATCCTTTGCGGAGTTCGGATACTTGATCTGTTTCTCGATATCTTTGATCGTAATGAGTCCTTTTAAGTTAAAGTTTTCATCGACGATCGGAAGCTTCTCGACTCTTGCCTTTGCAAGAATGCGCTTTGCTTCTTCCATGGTTACGCCTTCTTTAGCTGTAACCAGATGCTCGGAAGTCATGCACTCTTTGATCTTCTTGGAATAATCTTCCTCAAATTTCAGATCACGGTTTGTGATGATTCCGACAAGCTTTTTACCCTCAGTGATCGGAACACCGGAAATGCGGAATTTTGCCATCAGCTCATCTGCATCTTTTAATGTATGTTCCGGGGACAAATAAAATGGGTCTGTGATAACTCCGTTTTCAGAACGTTTTACCTTATCTACCTCTTCAGCCTGCGCCTCGATCGACATGTTTTTGTGAATGATACCGATTCCGCCCTGTCGCGCCATAGCGATCGCCATGCGGTGCTCAGTAACGGTATCCATGCCGGCACTCATAAATGGAATATTGAGTTTGACTTTCTTTGTCAGGTGTGTTGAAACATTAACCTGATTTGGGATTACTTCAGAATATGCAGGTACAAGGAGCACATCATCAAATGTAATACCTTCACCAATGATCTTACCCATTTTATGGTTCCCTCTCTTTCTTCTGTTTTATTATGTTTAAAAAAAATATAACTAAAAACTGTCGTTGCGTCAGTTCCAGTTATTATCCTAGAGTATAACAGCTTTGTCGAATTTTAGCAACCGTCAATTCATATAATTTTTTTCACTTTTTTATTATTTTTGCTTATAAATTTCCGAAAATTTTTCAGCCCGGCAGTTCCAGCCTCGCCATACGGAATTACCGGTACTCTTTCAGGATCTCCAGAAACTCAAGATTTTCCTCGTGCGTCCGGACGCAGATCCTGTAAAATCTCGAATCGAGTTCCCTGTAGTTTTTGCAGGACCGGATCAGGATCCCGTGTTCCAGAAAAAACTCGTACAGCCACGATTCCTGCTCCGTCTTAAAATCCTTAAACAGAAGGAAATTCGCCTCCGAATGGAACACTGTAAATCCCGCCTTTGTGAGTCCGTCCGAGAGAACCTTTCTCTCCTTTTCCACCAGCTCCCGCATTTTTTTCAGGAACGGGATCCGCTCATCCGAAAGAGCCGCCAGCCCAGCTTCCTGGGCCGGGATCGATACGCTCCACGGCTGCCAGTTTTCTTCCATCCGCTCGATAAGTCCCGGATCCGTGCAGAATCCATAGCCGATCCGCAGTCCCGCCATCGCGTATGTCTTCGTAAATGCCCTGAGGAGAAATAACGTTCCCCCATTTTCCGGCATTCCTTCCTTCCACGCCAGAAATTCCCGGATACAGCCATCCGCCTTTTCTTCATTTAAGAATTCGATAAAGCATTCATCGATCACGGCAACGATCCCCGCTCTTTTGCAGTAGTCGAGGATCTTTAAGAGATCCGCTTTTCTCATCATCGCACCGGTCGGATTTGCCGGTGTACACAAAAAGATCATATCGGGGCGTTCTTTTTTCAGAAATTCCAGATATTCGGAAATGTTTAGAAAAAAGGATTCCGATTCTTTTAAGTAAAAAAAGGAAACTTCCGTCCCACATGCTTTCAGTGCGGTCTCATATTCCATAAAAGACGGGGCGGGGATCGCGGCTTTCTTCGGGCATAACGTCTGCACCAGCCGGAAGATCAGCTCCGCAGCGCCGTTCCCGAAGATCATCATCTCCCCCGGGATCCCGGTAAGTTCCGACATTCTCGCGCGGAGTGCTCCGCAGGTACTGTCCGGGTATCTGGTGCTGAGTGCGATGCTCTTCATCGCCGCCTCCCACACAAAATTCGGCATCCCCAGTGGATTTACATTGATCGAAAAGTCAAGCTCCACGTTCCGGTTCCGGTAAACATCACCGCCGTGTCCGTATTCCATCACTGCTCACCGCCTTTTAACAGCACCGGGATCCCGCAGACAACGCGAAAGACCGTTCCCGCGCGTGCTGCCAGATACTGGCACGCGTCCCCGGTCATCTCACGCCAGAGGCGGTCATCCGCGTCCACCGGGACGATCCCGCAGCCGATCTCATCACAGGTGATGACTGCTGCCGGATTTTTTTCCAGAATTTCATCCAGAAAGCGGTACATGCACGCTTCCGCCCTGTCCCCGCAATTTTCCTCATTTCCAGCCGGATATTCCGTCCGCAGTCCCGACTCGTCCGGATCCTTGATCATTCTTCTTATATATATATGAAGATTTAAGATCACCTCCGCGTTGAACGCATCGGCAAATCGCGTTTTTTCTCCGTCCGCCGCACAGATAAAGCGGTCTTCTCTGTTCTCCACCGCCCTTTTCATGGCAAATTTCGCTTTCCCCTGATGCGCTCCCCCTGTGATCAGCGTGATCCCGTCTGTCATATGCTCCATTTTCTCCTTGTCCTCTCTCTGAGCCGTGTTCTTCTCCGCAGTTTTTATCTTTACCGGAATTCCGCAGAGGACCTCATACACTTCATCGGCCTCCCCGGCCAGCGCAATATTGATCTCTCCCAGAAGGTTCCGGTACTCTTCCGTCTCCTCCGAGTATGCCCCCTGATCTCCGGAGACATCATTTGTCACGATCACGAAAAAGCCGGACTTCTTCCTGACCTTTTCGATTCCGGCAAGGATCCTCTCTTTTGCATGTTCCTCCGGATTCTTCATATCTCCCCGGTACATCTCATTCGCCGCAAGGTTTGAAACGCATTCCAGAAGACAGCGGCTCCCAGCCGGGATCTCCGCCGTTTCAAGATCCACCGGACATTCGATCGTCCTGAAATTCTTCTCCGCCCGCATATTCCGGTGTTTCTGGATCCGCTCCCTGCACTCCTCATCCCAGGCGATCATCGTCGCCAGATACCAGGATGGGCAGGTCTTATTTTCTTCCGCCCGTTCTCTTTTATCCTGTTCAAGGATCAGCGATTCCGCAAATGCCGATTTTCCGCTCGAACTGCCTCCGTTTACAAGAATCATCATAGTCTCTTCTCTCCTATTATCCGTGTACATCACAAGCGCTGCCGCATAGCATCTTTTTACAGCCTGGGATCATACGCCGCCGCCACCGTCACGCCATCTCCCGCTTCCTTTTTAAATAAGATCCGGCAGTCTCTGACTCCCATCCGGCAGGCTGCCACCGCAGATCTCTCGCAGACATTTCCGGTTCCCGTCGTCTTTTTGACAAATTCCGACTCTGTAAACGTTCCCGGCTGGCTGTTCAGCTCCTCACTGGAAAAGGTGAGAAACGGGACCTGCAGCGTATTTGCAAAATCGATGATCCCCTGTTCCTGCTTTTTGATATCGATACTCGCGACCGCAAAGACGCTTCTGAGGTCGATCCCGTTCCGCCTCATAGCGTCCTCCACCGTCTCTCGGATCTTCTCCGCGGGAGTTCCCCGTTTGCATCCGATCCCCAGTGCCACACACCTCGGTACGAGGCGCAGGACACGGTCTGACGGGATCCCGTCCTTCTCCCGGTCCGACACCGTGATCCGGATATTCCGTTTACAGAGCCGGTCGTGAAACAGTCCTTCCGGTATTTTTTTCCATCCTGAAAAGCCGAAATCCGAGAACACGCCAACCGGTTCCTCCGCAAGAATATCCGCCGAGATCCTTTTTGCAAGTACCCGGTCTGTGATCACAAGCCCGTGATCCTTTGCAAAGACATCCACTGCGAATTTCCGTTCCACATCCGTCGCCGTCGTGACGACAGGGACCGCCCCGATCCCACCGGCCACAAACTCCGTCAGGCGGTTTGCTCCTCCGACATGACCGGAAAGGAGCGGGATCACGAACGTTCCCGCCTCATCCACGCAGAGAACGGCCGGATCATGGAATTTATCCTGCACGAACGGGGCGATGGCGCGGACAGCGATCCCGCAGGCGCCGACAAAAATAAGCGCATCCGAGCGCTGAAACTCCGCCCCGGTCCACGCGGAAAGTCCGCCCTCCGCGATCGCCTGATAAGGAAGACCGGCATCTTCCCTGGCAAGCCGGAGCGCGTAACGCCCTGCGACCCACAGCGACGTGTCCCATTTTTCCTCATTTCCGCCGGCACTCCCCGTCCCGGCGATCTTTTTCATCGTTTCAAATCCCATTCTCGTAAAGCAGACGAGCGATACCTTCATCATCTTCCATCCTCTCCGGATCATGTCTCACTTGCATTCAGCCAAACTCTTTCTTCCTCATTATAAAAGAAAACTGCCGGTTGTTCAACGGCAGTTTTCCTGTTACTTTTTGCGGGTAGGAATTTTCGGTCCGAAAATTTTCCTTTTTCTCCTCATCAGATGTGTTCTTCCCCCGCAGACAGCTCTCTTTTCTTTTTTGTCATAAGACCGCCGATCCGTCCGCTCTCCTTTGCAGTGAGTGACCTCCACCCGCCGGCTACAACCTTGTCGGCAAGTCCCAGTTCCTTCGCGATCTCAAATTTCATCCGATCCTCCGGCTTTATATGCTCCGGATCGATCGGTTCCCTTTTCTTTTTAGACAATGGTCCACACTCCTTCCGTAAAGGAAGTATGCCCGGATCCTGTCTTTTTATTCCCTTAGTTTCCGCTCTGGAAGATCACGATCTTCTCTGTCTTTGCGGCATCATCTGCAGATGTCCAGACGAGGATATCGGTTCCCTCTGTGAGATCTTCCTCGGAAACGATATTTTTAGTCAGATACGGAAGAAGTCTTGTCTCAGCCGTGATCGTGTATTCGCTGCCATCCACGGTTGTTAAAACGAACTCTCCGTCTGCACTTCCCTGATCAAGGCTCTCTACCTGGGTATATTTCGGGAACGCCGCGTCCTCCGGAACATCCGTGATGATCATGATCCCGTTCGCGATCGGCGGCAGACTCATTGTCATCGCCGGTCCCACATAAACGTTCACTGCTTTTCCTTCCGTCAGAGTATCTGCTTCAACCGGGTAACCGTTGACGCCGTCGAGGATCTTTGTATCATCAGAGATCGTGATGATCACTTCCTCGGTAGAATCCCCGACCTGGCGGTTCATCGTAAGCTCACCGTTTTCCATGGAAACAACGGTGCCGACAAACGGAGCGTCTTCACTCTCTGCCTCCGCTCCTGTGCCCTCCGGGTTTTCGCCGCCTGGAAGCATTGTCGCCTCATTTTCTGTCGTTGCGGAAGTTTCCGTTCCTGCCGGAGTCTCAACGACAACAGCTTTTGTCTCTTCCTTTGTCTGTCCGTCCGCCTTTGCACATCCGGTAATTCCCATAGATGCCATCATCATCGCTGCACATGCCAGCGCAGTCATTTTTTTCATATTCTTCATAATATCAGTTCCTCCTCAAATTTTCCAGATTTCAAAAAAGTTGTCGCAGCTGTTTTCTTTTTTGTAGGCATATCTTAGCATATAATTCTTGAAAATACACTAGGATTTCATTTACAAATCCCTTACGCATTTTTGTAGAAAGGATCCGGATTGCGGCATTTCTGCGGCAATCCGGGCACTTTGGAGTGCGCACCCCGGGCAGGCAATGCCCTTTTGCTTAACAGGGAGTTCCGTTGAAATTTCCCGTTAAGCCAAAAAAGGGACATCACAACTGTGATGTCCCAAAAAATTCATTTCAGATCAAAGACTTCCGGATTACTCCTCTGTCTGCTCCTGTGCGTTGTCAGCCTCAAGAGCCTTCATGCTTAAGCTGATCTTTCTGTCTGCCTCGTTGAAGTCAACGATCTTTGCAGTGATCTCCTGACCGATGGAAAGTACATCAGCCGGTTTTGCAACGTGCTCTCTGGAGATCTGGGATACGTGAAGCAGAGCGTCTACGCCCGGCTCAAGCTCAACAAATGCACCAAAGTCAGTCATACGAGCTACTTTACCAGTAACTACGTTGCCTACTGCGTACTTCTCAGCAGCGTTTGCCCACGGATTTGTCTCCGGGAACTTCATGGAAAGGGCAATCTTCTCACCGTTGATGTCTTTGATGAGAGCTGTTACCTTATCGCCAACCTTAAATACTTTCTTCGGGTTCTCGATTCTGCCCCAGGACATCTCGGAGATGTGGAGTAAACCGTCAGCGCCGCCGAGATCGATGAATGCACCGAAATCAGTTACGTTCTTAACAGTTCCTTCTACCTTGTCGCCTACAGCGATCTTCTCGAAGAGAGCTTTCTGCATCTCAGCCTTCTTAGCAACGATAAGCTGCTTGCGGTCACCGATGACTCTTCTTCTTCTCGGATTGAATTCTGTGATCACGAATTCGATCTCTTTATCAGCATATTTGGATAAATCTTTCTCATATACGTCGGATACAAGGCTTGCCGGGATGAAGATTCTTGCTTCGTCCACGATCACGCTTAAACCGCCGTCAAGAACCTGGGAAACCTTGGCAGTAAGAACTTCATGGTTCTCGAATGCTTCCTCAAGTCTCTTATTTCCTCTGTCTGCAGCCAGTCTCTTGTAAGAAAGAGCAACCTGACCTTCACCGTCGTTCACCTTTACGACTTTGGCTTCCATCTCGTCACCAACATGTACAAGATTTCTTAAGTCTACATTGGACTCGTTTGTGTATTCACTGCGGGTAATGATGCCATCAGACTTGTAACCAATATTTAAAACGATTTCGTCTTCTTTTACGTCAATGACCTTACCGGTGACAACCTCTCCTGTACGTATTGTTTTTAATGATTCTTCTAACATTTGTTCAAAACTTAATTCTGACATTTAGTATGAACCTCCTCGATAATATTGTTTGGGGTTGACGCCCCGGCCGTAATACCTACACTGCGCACAGAACTAATACATTCAGGATTAAAGTCGCCCAGAGTCTGGATGTAATAGGTGTTTTTACATTCCTTCCGGCAGATATCGTATAGCTTCTGGGTATTCGAGCTGTGTTTCCCGCCGATAACCAGCATCACGTCCACCTGCGAGGCTATCCTCATCGCTTCCACTTGTCTTTCCTGTGTTGCATTGCAAATCGTATTTAAAACAGTTATATCATACCGCGTTTTAGAAATTTTTTCAACTAGATCTTGAAATTTCTTGTAATTAAATGTCGTCTGGGATACGATACAAAGCTTTTCGTCCTCCGGTAATTCCAGTCTGCGGAAATCATCCATGTTTTCGATGACTTTTGTCCTCTCATCACCCCAGCCCTTGATGCCCTGCACTTCCGGATGGTCCTCACTGCCGACGATCAGGACTCTTCTTCCCTCTGCGGTCTGTTTTTCCACGATCCGGTGGATCTTTTTTACATACGGACATGTGGCATCGACGATCTCCACTCCGTTTTCTTTCAAAATGTCATAGACATCTTTTCCGACGCCGTGGGAACGGATCACAACAACGGCATCGCGGATCGTCCTCAGCTCTTCCAGAGTGTCGATGACCTCCACTCCTTTTTCCTGAAGATCCCCCACGACCTGTTCATTGTGGATGATCGGACCGTAGGTGTAGATCGGTTTTTCCGTCTTTCCGATCTGCTCATATACTTTTTCCACAGCACGCTTCACGCCAAAGCAGAAGCCCGCTGTCTTTGCCACTGTTACTTCCATGTCACGCACCCTGCTTTTTCTCGATCATCGCAACGATCGCGTCCACAACTTCCTTCAGAGTCATGTCGGAGCTGTCAAGAAGCACCGCATCCTCCGCCTGCTTTAACGGAGAATTCTCCCGGTGCATATCCCGGTAGTCCCGGTCGATGATGTCCTTCTCGATCTCGTCGAGATCACAGTCAGTGCCTTTCTCTTTGAGCTCATTGTAGCGGCGTTTTGCACGGACTGCGGAGCTTGCAGTCAGATACACCTTCACGTCGGCATCCGGAAGGACGCAGGTTCCGATATCGCGGCCGTCCATGATGACGTCCGCCTGTCTCGCCAGCTCCTTCTGGAGTTCTACAAGCTTCTCCCGGACCTTTTTATAGACAGAAGTCGCAGATGCCATATTTCCGACCTCCTCGGTGCGGATCAGACCGGACACATTCTCACCGTTTAAGATCACCTGCTGCGCACCGTTCTCATAGCGGATCGTGATCTCCACCTGACCCAACGCGGCGTTGATCGCACTCTCGTCCGTTTTGTCGATGCCTTTTCGAAGAAAATAGAGTGCCATGGCCCGGTACATCGCTCCGGTGTCCACATAGATAAAGTTTTTCAGTGCCGCGACAGATTTTGCCACGGTACTCTTTCCGGCCCCTGCCGGGCCGTCGATCGCTACATTAAAAGACATGTCATTCTCCCCTTAGTTTATTTCAAGTTTTTTTATTTATTCGTGACTGTTCATTTATTCCGCACTTCTTCCGGCCAGCATTCCCGTCGACCAGGCGATCTGCAGGTTGAATCCGCCGGTGACGCCGTCCAGGTCAAGGACCTCTCCGGCGAAGTAGAGACCTTTTAACTTCTTCGACTCCATCGTGGACGGATTTACTTCCTTCACATTCACGCCGCCCTGGGTCACGATCGCCTCATTATATCCGCGAAGTCCTGTGAGCGTTACCGTGAATGCCTTCGTGAGGTCAACCAGGCGCTTCCGCTCCTCAGCCGTCACCTCATTGACCTGTTTTTCCGGATCGATCCCGCTTCTTTTGATCATCACAGGGATCAGTTTTGCCGGGAAGAGATGGTTCAGCGCGTTCTTGAACTGCTTATTCTTCGCCTCGTCGAAATCCCGCAGGATCCTGGCGTCCAGCTGCTCTTTCGAGAGCGCCGGTTTCAGGTCGATATCCATCTTAAGAGGCGTTTTTCTGATGATCTTCGCAGCATAGCTGCTGGCGCTTAAAACGACCGGTCCGCTGACGCCAAAATGGGTAAACAGCATTTCCCCGAATTCTTTCCAGAGAACCTTCTTTCCGTTCCAGACCGTCACCTCTATATTTCTCAGGGAAAGTCCCTGAAGCTCTTTCACATCGTCCTCCGCACACACGAACGGGACAAGCGCCGGTGACAGCGGTGTCACCGTATGGCCTGCCTCCTTTGCAAACCGGTATCCGTCCCCGGTAGACCCTGTAGACGGGTAGGAAAGTCCGCCTGTGGCGATCACCACCGCGTCGGCCTCTACGGTCTTTCCTGATTTTTCCAAGATGATCCCGGCTGCCTTTTCCTCGCGGATCACGATATCCTTTACCGGCTCATTCAGAAAGATCTTTACGCCGAGGGATCTCATCTTCCGCTCCAGAGCCCCTGTCACATCGGATGCATGATCCGATACCGGGAACATCCTTGCGCCGCGCTCTTCCTTTACCGGACAGCCATTTGCCTCCACGAGATCCACGATATCGAAATTCGTGAACCCGTAGATCGCACTGTAGAGGAATTTTCCGTTGGAGACCATGTGTCTGAACAGGTCCTCCGTATCGCAGCCGTTTGTCAGGTTGCATCTTCCTTTTCCTGTAATATAGATCTTTTTTCCAAGCTTTTCATTTTTTTCATAGACGGAGACGTCATGTCCGCACTCCGCGGCGCCGATGGCAGCAGCCATTCCCGCTGCCCCGCCGCCGATAATCACAACTTTACTCATTTCTTCTTATCTTTTTCCACTTCTTTTATCTTTTTCTCCATGGCGTCCGCCACAGTCTCGAGGACCTTGATCCTCGCATACCATTTGGAATTTCCTTCCACGACAATCCAGGGTGCGTCCTTCGTGGAGGTCTTTTCCAGCATTTCATTCACTGCAAGGACATAGGAATCCCACTTCTCCCGGTTTCTCCAGTCCTCGTCCGTGATCTTCCACTGTTTCTTCGGATTTTTCATCCTGTCATTGAAGCGCCGTTCCTGCTCATCTTTGTCGATCTGGATCCAGAATTTCAGGACAAGTGCTCCGGAATTGACGAAATGCGTTTCCATCTCGTTGATCTCCCGGTAGGCATGATGCCAGTCTGCCTCGGAGCAGAATCCCTCGATCCTCTCCACCATGACTCTTCCGTACCAGGTCCGGTCGAAGATCGCGATATGTCCGGCCTTCGGCACATTGTTCCAGAATCTCCAGAGATAGTGGTGGGATTTTTCCAGGTCATTCGGGGATGCCGTCGGGCAGACCTTGTAACCTCTCGGGTCGAGGTGGCTTGTCAGACGCTTGATCGCGCCGCCTTTTCCAGACGCATCCCATCCCTCGAATCCCAGTATCACCGGGATCCGCAGACGATAGAGTTCCCCGTGGAGCGTCTCCAGGCGTTTCTGGAGCTTTGCCAGTTTTTTCCGGTACTCTGCCTCCTTGAGGCTCTTCGTAAGATCCGCTTTCGCAAGAATCCCTTTTTCATACCGGTCCGGCGGGAGCGGAGCTTCAAAAAGTTCCGGCTCTTTTCCTGCCCGTTTTTTCTCAAGCGCCTTTTCCAGAACATCTGCCACCGTCTTTATCACTGTAAGGGCCGTTTCCGTCTTATCCTTCGCATCGATCACATACCAGGGTGCGTAAGGCATATCGGTCCGGCGGATCATCTCGTCGCTGATCTTTTTGTATTTTCCGTAGTGGGCATTCCTCTCACGCTCTTTTTCTGTCACGCGCCATGCGGTATCCTTTGATCCCAGGAGTTTTTCAAACCGTTTTGCCTGTTCTTTTTCCGATATTTCGAGGAACAGCTTCACGATGACTGTTCCGCCGTCCACGAGACAGCGTTCAAATGCAAGAATATCCTCAAACGCTGCATCCACCTGTTTCTCCTTCAGGATCCCCTCAAAGCGGTCCGCCTGGACTCCCCGGTACCAGCTCGTGTCATAGATCGCGATCCGCCCCGCTGCCGGGGCATGGACCGCAAACCTCCAGAGGAACGGGCGGAGTGCCTCCTCCTCGGTATCCTTGTCTCCGGTGTAAACGTCAAATCCTCTCGGATCAAGCGCCTGCATGAGACGCCCGATCTGAACGCCCTTTCCGGCGCCATCATACCCGTCAAACAGGAGATAGACCGGGATCTTTTCCTCCTTACATTCCCGCTGCAGGCTTCCAAGTCTTTCCATCTCTTTTTTCAGGACTTCTTTTTTCTGCTTTTTTTCATCTTTCATCGGCTGATTCCTCCACTCTATGGTCCGATCAGACATTCTTAACCATTTTTGTTTCCCATGCCTATTTGCAGTTTTTCCGCCCTGGCACGATCTGTCATCAGTTTCTTCCAATTCCCGTCCGGGTATGCTTTTTACTGATTCATCCGCGCGTGCTCTCCCGCAAGCTCTTCATACAATTTCAGCGCATTCCAGTTCTGGTTCGTCGGTGTGAGCACTGCCTTGTAGTCGATCCGTCCGGCTCCTGCCTTTCTGAGCGCCAGGATCACCCGGTCCACCTGTCCGGACGTAAGACCTGCCATCACCATCATCTCTTTTTCAAAGTCCTCTCCGTCGTAGATCTCGCCGCAGGAAGTGATCTCCTTCACTCCTGCGAGATATCCCACCGGTTCCAGATACTCTTCCTTCTTCACTGCGCGAAGCTTCATTCCAAGTGGAAACAGCGCTTTTTTGATCTTTAACAGTCTCTCGCCCTCCGGCAGATGGTATAAAAGGATCGTAGGTTTCATATATTTTTCTGATTCCTTCCTGTTTTCATGTATTTCATTATATCAATTCCCGTGCAGCTTTGCAACGGCACAGAAAGATCCATGATTTTTTTGTTGATTTTTCCCTGGATTCTGATATAATGAATTTACTTCCGGGGTATGGCGTAGCTTGGTAGCGCGCTCGGCTGGGGGCCGAGAGGTCGCAGGTTCAAATCCTGTTGCCCCGATTTTTATAAGGGGGCTGTCGCATTAGCAAATATTTTTTGCTGGGCGGCAGCCCTGCTTTATGCCCAAATGGCATCGAAATCGGTTATGTTTTCGATGCCATTCTTTATAAACGCAGTTCATTCCCAGGCATCCCTTTCGGCATGCCTGATTTCAGGCTGTTTTGTTTTCAACTATCAAAATCTATGCCCTTTTTAATGGAAAAAGATAACTTCCCGTTCTTCCGGTCTGAATCTTGCAATGAAGCTTATTGATATTTCGTCCCATCGCCAGAAGGATGCTCTCTGCCAGTGCATTTGCCTTTCCACGATACAGATATCTTCGAAAATTCATGTCCTCTTTTACGTCAGCAAAAGAACCTTCTGCCTGAATACTGCGATTCATACGGAGCATCGTTCCATACTCACTTGTGATCCGTTCCAGATCTTCTGCGCGTTTCTGGCTCATTGTTTTTGAAACCATCAGCACTTTATTGCGCTTTTCCATAGGTG